>JAYVUR010000167.1:0-6956 GCA_043787715.1 Candidatus Melainabacteria bacterium | reverse complement strand
GCCATGAGTGGTGGTGTTGACAGTTCAGTCGCTGCTTATTTACTAAAAGAAGCTGGCTATGATGTAGTTGGTATCACGGCTTGGTTGATCGCTGGCACTGGTCGCTGCTGTGATACTGGCATGGTAGATGCTGTTAGGATTTGTGATCAACTCGGCATAGAACATCATTCTGTGGATTTGCGTGAAGCCTTCGCTAATGGAATTATTAGAGACTTCCATGAATCTTATGCTCGTGGTGAAACTCCCATACCTTGCATTAGCTGCAACAACGATATGAAATGGGGACACCTACTGGATTACAGTATTAGCGTACTAGGTGCAACTCATCTAGCCTCCGGACACTATGGACGAATAGTTCGCAACGAAGATAATTATCAACTCTATAAATCAGCTCACGACAAAAAAGATCAAAGCTATATGCTCTGGGGTTTAAATCAAAAGCAACTGTCCTATACTTTATTCCCGCTCGCCGATATGGCTAAAGATTCTGTCAGGCAAATCGCCAGAGATGCCGAGCTTGGTGTTGCTAACAAACCAGATTCTCAGGATATCTGCTTCGTTAGTGTTGGCATGACTAATTCTGATTATTTAACTAGAATACTTGGTGAGAAACCTGGTGACATAGTATTAGTGAGTGATGGCACAATATTAGGTAAACACAAAGGCAGTTTCAACTATACTTACGGTCAACGCAAGGGTTTGGGCATCGCTTATACTGAACCACTCTACGTGGTCAAGATAGAGCCAGAGCACAACACAGTCTATGTGGGCACTAAGGGTGATTTACTCTCGCAAAGAGCAATAGGTAAAAATGCTAACTATATAGGTCCTAGCGAACTTGAGACTGATACCCTTGGCGAAAATTATTTCAAAGCTAGAGTTAAAATTCGTTACAACTCTGAACCAGTACTAGCTAAAGTCTATCCAAACGGAGAAACTAAAGTCTCAGTGGAATTCGAAGATACAGTAGAAGCAGTCACACCCGGACAAGCGATGGTGTTCTATGGTGACGGGGATAGAGTGATAGGCGGGGCTTGGATAGAATGATGACCCTGAATAAAAAACATCTACTTACAATTAAAGACCTTAGTGTCGCTGAGATCGAAGCAATATTAGATCGCGGAGATCATTGGGCGCACAAACCCAACAACCAACTGTCTTTTACGCCACGCTTGGATAACAATCCGATTATCTGCAATTTGTTTTTCGAAGCTAGCACTAGAACTAGATTCTCATTCGAAGTAGCAGCGAAGCGCTTAGGCTATCACGTACTAAACTTCCATCCTTATAATTCAAGCGTACAAAAAGGTGAAACACTATATGATTCATTGAAGACTCTTGAAGCCATGGGCGTAGCAGTAGCGGTGATACGCACACCAGAAGAGAAAGGGCTCGATGAAATCTCTCGTTCAATAAACTTATCTATCATCAATGCTGGCGATGGTAGTAATCAACATCCAACTCAAGCATTACTAGATCTCTTGACTCTAAGGCAACATTTCGGCAGACTTACTGGTCTTAAAATAGCTATTATCGGTGACATCAAACACAGTCGGGTAGCGCAATCTAACATCAACGCTATCGGCAAGTTCGATTCTGAAATTATTCTCAGCGGACCGCCAGAGTTAATGCCAGAAGCTAATAGCTTGCCTGCGCATGTACGCATAGTAAGCATGGATGAAGCGATAGAAACTGCTGATGTGGTGATGATGCTACGTGTACAAAAAGAAAGACATCCAGGCAGTATCTCTTACGAAAACTATTTAAATGAATATGGTCTAAACAAGAAACGCGAACTGCATATGCTTAAGCACGCTATGATCATGCATCCAGCACCATTTAATCGCGGCATAGAGATAGATGGCGATCTGGTTGAGAGCAAGCGTTCACTCATCTATTACCAAGTCTCCAACGGTGTTGCTGTACGCATGGCTATACTTGAAGGGATATTCGCTGGAGATTTCCTAAGTATCAATGGCTAAACTTATTAGACCCACGGTTAAAAGCAACCTAGAAATCGCAGATAAAATCTATGAAATGGTTCTCGAAGGGGATTTCGAGGGCTTCGAGCCGGGCTGCTTCGTGCATATCAAGTGCCCTTCACAACTACTAAGAAGACCAATTAGCATCTGTGATATTCGCGGGCGCGAGATGATACTTCTATATAGAGCAGAAGGTGCTGGCACTAAGGCATTAACTGCTTATGAAGTTGGTGTTGAAGTAGATATGCTGGCTCCACTTGGGCAAGGCTTTTCAGTAGAAGCCTCTGGTGACGTGGCTTTGTTGATTGGTGGTGGCATCGGTGTTCCACCGCTATATTATTTGGGACGATTGCTTAAGCAGCGCGGCGTTACGGTGAAGAGCATACTTGGATTTAATGCAGAGAAAGATATATTCTACGCGGATAAGTTTGCGGAGTTGGGGGAGACTTATGTGACGACTGTCATTGCGAGTGAAACGAATAGCGTCATCCTGAGCGCAGCGAAGGATCCCCATGCTACTACTAAGGGATCCTTCGCGCTTCGCGCTCAGGATGACAGTAGCTTCGCTCGCAATGACATAAATTATCAACAAGGCTTCGTCACTGGCGTAATAAATAAAGTAGGTGCTTGGGATACTCTATATAGCTGCGGACCAACTGCTATGTTGCGCGCCTTACAGGGCTGCGTGGATCCCGAGAAAACAGCTTTCATCTCGCTTGAAGAGCGCATGGGTTGCGGAGTTGGCGCTTGCCTTGCTTGTGTCTGCGATTTAGCTGAGCGTCGCGAAAAATCTTACGTTAGAGTCTGCACCGAAGGACCGGTGTTTAAGATGCATGATGTAGTATTGCTATAATAATAATCGTGAACGAGCAAAATAAACTACATATGGCTGAGGATACCTTTACAGCCAGTAACACCAAGACTGAAGAGCCTAAAGCAGAGGCTAGTCTTAGCGAACTAGAACTACTCAAACAAGAATTCGCTGAACTTGATGATAAATATAAACGCATCTGGGCAGATCAGCAAAACATGCAAAAACGCATGCAGCGCGAGCGTGAAGATATCTACAAATATGCCTCAGTAACTACTATAGAAGCGATACTACCTGCAATCGACAACTGTGAGTTCGCTCTTAAAAGCATCAACAACAATACCAAAATCGAAGAAGTCGTGAAAGGTATAGAAATGCTCAAGACTCAGCTATTAATGTCATTGCAAGCTATTGGCTTAGAAGAAATAGATACCAAAACCACTTACAATGCTGAGTTGCATGAAGCGATCAGCAGTATAGTAGATGCAACTAAAGCAGAAGGTACTATTCTTGATGTGGTCAAAAAAGGTTTCAAGCTAAGAGATAAGGTTATAAGACCAGCAACAGTAGTAGTCTCTAAGCAAGCATAAATGCCTAACTATAAGCTGACCATTGAATATAATGGTGCGGGCTTCTGCGGCTCACAGATCCAAAACAATCTAAGAACAGTGCAAGCTGAAATCGAAAAAGCTCTCTCAATCTATTTTAGAGAAGCTACTGACAGCTGCTTCTCTAGTAGAACTGATGCTGGGGTGCATGCTATCGGGCAAGTATTAAACTTCAAGACCAATCAACAGCTCGATAAGCTAGAAACGAATCCTGGTAAGTTCTTAATTTCGCTTAATGGCATATTGCCTGATGATATCTCTGCCACTGCTATTCAAGAAATCCACGAAGAGTTTAATGCCAGATTCGATGCTAAATCGCGCGAGTATCTTTATAAGATCTTCAACCGTAGAACTAGACCGGTGCTTAGATTAGATAGCCTCCACTGGGAAAAAGAACCGCTAGACTATGAGCGTATGGCAGCTAAGGCGCATGAATTCATCGGCACTCATGATTTCTTAGCCTACACCAAACTTGAACCCGGCGAAGCTGCCAAAGCTAATTATCTCTGCACAGTCTATGAATCTGAATTAATCAGAGAATCTAAGCTTTGCTACAAATATAAAATCCGCGCCAATCGCTTCTTAAGACATATGGTGCGCAAAATAGTAGCCGAACTAATTGCTGTAGGTAAAGGCGAAGAGCCGAATAAAACTATGATGGCACCGGCGCAGGGATTGACGCTTGTTAGCGTAGAATACTGAAAGTCATCCTAAGCGTAGCGAAGGACCCCCATACTGTCACGCAACAGGGATCTTTCGCGCTTCGCGCTCAGGATGACAATTACGCTAAGAAAAACTCATAAGCAGGAATAACCTTAACTATTCCTTGCTCTGTCTTAATCTCTTCTTTGGTATCAAAACTTATAATATAAAGCTCGCAAGCTTTAAGCTCTTGCTTGGCAGCAACAAGGGCTCTAAGCTCACGCTCTCGAGTATCTGGATTACTAAGATCATAAGAAACCTGATATAAGGCAGATGACTCAGGCAAGAAGAAATCAACTTCATAGCCCTTACTAGTCTTATAGTAATAAATATTCTCTGTTTGTTTGCGCAAAAATAAAAACACCATATTCTCAAGCATCGCTCCCAACTTCTCGCTTGGTGATATAGCCAAAGCATTAGTCATTCCCATATCTATACTATAGATTTTTTTGGGAGCTCGCTGCTGCTGCTTAATAGAAGGGGAGTATTGATTAATCTGGAAGAACAACCATGCTTGCTGGAAATAATGAATATAGTTAGCAATAGTAGTTACATTCTTAACGCCCAAATAAGATTTAAGCTTAGAATAAACAAGCGGCGCGGCAATATTAGACAAGAGGTAATAGCCAAGGTCACGAATCGCTCTATCTGAGCCGATATTATGCCTAGCAACAATATCCTTATAGATGCTATTTTCATAAATAGTCTTATGCAAGTCTAGCTCAGGGTAACGCAAACATTGAGCAATACCACCAGCTTGCATATAACGGCGGAATTGCTTCTTCAATAGAACTCTAGTCTTAGTATCATAAATACCATGGCGCTTAGCATAACTAATCTTGTTAAAATCAAGAAACTCAACAAAAGAAAAAGGGAAAACTTCTAGACTAATATTCCTGCCTGTAAGCCTAGTAGCGAACTCTTGGCTAAAAAGAGAAGAGTTGGAGCCCGTGACATAAACCTTAGAACCCGCATCGAACAAGACTCTAACAAAAGATTCCCACGCTTCTATATTCTGAATTTCATCAAAAAAATAAACTCTACGCTCACCAAACAGCTCTAATAAAATCTCAGCTAAATCCCTAAAGTCTTGCGCCTTAAAATCCAGAAAAGCATAGTGATCAAAATTAACATAGTAATAATCAGTCTCCTTGTAGAACTTGCTGGCTATCTGAGCGAACAAAGTAGATTTACCTACACGCCTAAGACCAGTAGCAATAAAAATAAAAGGTGATTTAAGCTGCTTAGCTACATAGCTCAAATCTTCTCGCGCAATTCCCCGTTCTAACTGCTTAAATTCCTCGGCTTGAGTGATTAATAGTTCTTTGAGTTGTTCTTTATTGAAAGGCATTATTCTAATGACAATAGAATTATACCACGATTTACTCTATTGATAATAGAGTAATATAAATCAAAGCACAAAAACCCTGCCCTAGAGCTAATTCCCAACAGCTAATTCAAGAAACTCTGAATCTTAGGTTCTTGCCTTATAGCCATGGCTGGTAACCGACTCTCAAGCTTAGTGATTATAGCTTTAAGCTCTTCAGCTTCTAGTTGCTTAGCATCGGCTTGGGCTTTAGTACGAGCCAGCTCGCGCTCAAGCTGATCTAGCTTACGACTAAAAATATAATTATCCTCAACTTGCATATTGAGTGAGGCAATATTATGTTCAAGTTGATCCACTTGAACTCGTTGCTGAGTTTCGCGCGTTTGAAACTCTTCAATAATCAGCTGGTATTGCTTAACGGCTTCGCCCAAATAACGCATCGGTGATAGCTCAGCAAACTGACTCAACGACGGCAATATTTCACTATACTGTTCAGCGCAAAGACTTAGATAACGAATATCATGCAGACTCATACCCTTAAGCACCAGATCGTGTATCTTCGCTATAGCTCTTGCAAGAGTATAGTAATAGGATGACTGCGGCTCAGCGATACCAAGCTGGTTCTCATAACTAACTAAGACGCTTTCAGCAATATTAAGCTGCTCGCGAATTTCCCTACGACTGATATAGCGGCTACTAAGATCGGACATTTAGTGCATCTCCTGCAAAGTCTGATGTATCTCTTGAATCAGCTCACCATCTAGCTCATGGCTATGATATTCACTCTGTTTCTCTTCTTTAGGTAAGCTAGTCTTAGGGCTTGGTGCTTGTGCCTTAGGTGCTTCATAAGCAACAGGCTTCTGCTGCAATGGTGGTGTTTGCATACGCGGCACATAAGTATGCTGGCTAGCAGTGTCTTGGATCACAGGTTTAAGTTCTTCTTGTTTAGCCGGCTTAGGCTCTTCAAGCTTCTTAACTGGCTTCATCACCACTGGCTTAGGCTCTTCTACTACTGGAGCGGGAGCTTCTTCTACGACAGGCTCAGCTTCGACTTCCTCAATGACTGGGGCTGGTTCTTGCGTAGGCACTGCGACTTGTTCTATAACTTCAGCATCTACTTCTTTAGAAGCGCTGTCTTCTTCTTTGACGGATTTTTTGGAGGCTTTCTTAGCGACATAAGCTACACCCTTACCTACTGATTTAACATCGTTAGCAGCACCCTTAATAATCGTTCCATAGATCAGTCCTCTATTCTTGAGTTTCTCTACATCTGTCTTAATTACAGCAATCTCATCACCAGTAGCATCTATCTTAGTAACAACTTCTTCACTCTGCTCTTGCACCGCACCAACAGTACCAGTAACAGCACTAATATCACTGCTAATCTTAGTTAGCTTGGCATCCAGAGCGCTAAGCTCATTCTGGAATTGCTCCATTATATTTACTAGACTAGCCAGATCCTCTCTATCTTCAAGCAATTCTCGATTATTGTTACTAATAAGATTAGATAGTGCCACCGCCATCTC
>JAYVUR010000166.1:0-2865 GCA_043787715.1 Candidatus Melainabacteria bacterium | reverse complement strand
GGATGTCACTGTAGCCCTTGCTGTAGATAAGTCTGTGCCAGCAACTATGTCGCTTAAGCAATTACAAGAAAGTATTGCTGCCATCGTTGGACCTAATATAGCTGTCGACAATATAAAACTTACAGTAGTTGATCTTTATACCAAGGAGGATATGGTTGTTGAAGCTGCCAAACCTAAAGGCTTATGGGCGGTATTTACTCAAGGTGGTGTTTGGGGTATTGTTGCCAAGATCTTTGCCGGTGTTGGTATTCTCTTCGTCTTGCTTATAACAGCAGTAATCGGACTTAATATTATTGGTGCTGCAGGCCGCTCTAATACTGAGCTTGAGACTGACCCTAATCTCAATAAGGAATACGAAGATATATTTCCAACTACCAGTGATGAGGCTTATGCCTATGATGATTTCGGTGAACAGCAAGCTATCGCTCAGCAAGAAGCTTTACTCAGGGAGATGACTCAGCCTGCACCTGCTACAGCAGAAGCGCCTAAAAGTTCAGGGCAACAAAACGAATTCGATAGCTTGCTGAATGGTTTGCAATCTACTGCTCAGAACCAACCTGATATTCTTGCTAAGAAGATTCAAGTTTGGCTTGATGAGGATTAATAAGGAGTTAGGGGTTTGGTGACTAAGAAAATTAAAACATTAGCTCTTATACTTAGGTCTTTGCCTGAAACGGCTCAGCGTGCGATTTATGAGCGCTTGCCAATAGCTACCGTAGAGAAGATAGCTGCGGTAGACCCCAATATCCAAGATACTCTTAGCGAATCTGACTGGAATAATTTTATAGCCGCTTGGCCAGAGTTCGCTGAGATGATACATTCAATAAGAGCAGATCAAAACCACTTGAAGCTCTCACAAGCTTTAGCTCGCGAACGTCGTCGTGTTCGTGAATATATAGAATATAAGCAAGGTTCTAAACGTGATAGACCTAAACTTAGTTCTGCTATTACTAGGGTTATTGATAAGTTCGTAGGAGTATAAGCTTGGCAATAATCAAAGCAAAAGTTATTCAAGCAAGAATCAAGAAGTCTAATATTCTTGAAGAGCATAATTATCAAGATGATGGTCTTGATAGTGCGAGCCTAGAACTCACTCGCAATGAGGCTCGTAATATTATTGATTCAGCTAGGCTTGATGCTGAGCGTAAAGCTGCGGAAATCATATCTAGCGCTGAAGCTAAGGCAGCTAATCTGCTTAATCAAGCTAATGCTAAGCTTGCATCCCTTGAAGAAGAAAGATCGAAGATAGATGATGAGCGCAAACAGGCTTACAAGATTGGTTTAGAAGAAGCTGAAGAGGTTAAGGACGAGTTCCTCAAAATGCTTTCGGGTTTTCAGCACGCTAAAGAGCGCACGCTTAAAGAAGCAGAAGAGGAGATCGCCAGTCTTGCCATATTAATAGCCCAGAAGCTAATTAAATCTGAAATCAAGCGTGATAAAAGTTCTAAGGCTATTCTTACTAAGCAAATTAGAGCGGCAATTTCAAAAGTTGTTGCAGGCAAAGGCATAGTCAAGATATTACTTGCACCTGTCGATATGATTCACTCTAAGTCATTGAAAAACTCTCTGGCTAAGCTGCTTGAAGAAGGTGTTAATCTTCTTTTCGAAGAGGACGAGACAGTTGAGCCTGCAAGCTGTATTATAGAGACCAAAGGCGGCAGGTTTGATGCCAGCTTTAGTACACAAATTAAGGTCATAAAGGTTGCTTTAGAGAAAAATCTAGGGCATAAAATAGTTGATCTTGATACTAAGTACCAAGAGGATAGTGAGATGCTAAGCACCCTACCTAAATCAAACTCTCTAAGCTTTGAGCCTAGTGACTCAGATCTTGATGCCTTGCTTTCTGATATTCACGAAAAAGGTTTATTTGATGAAGATGCCGAGCTTAAATCTAAAGTAGACGATGAGATATCTGATGATGATCTTGACTTAGATGGTGATGAAGACGATGGTACCGACGATTTAGACGATGACAGTGATGAAGATGAAGACGAAGACGATGATGACGAGCTTTTTGAGGATGACGACCCCGGTGCTGTTGATGAAGAGATAGTTATTGAATCGGATACTGATACCGATACTGAGACTGATGATCCTTTTGCCACAGAAGATGATGATAGCGAGGGCGATGAGCGGTTTCCGGAGTATTAATTGCTATAATAATGCTCCATGAGCACCCTAGAGATCAGTGTACGCGCTGAATATACACCTAACCCTAATAGCCTTAAGTTTATAGCTAGTGAGGCTTTGTATCCGTTTAATGGTTCGCTTACTTATAATTCTCTAGCCGAAGCTAATAATGCTGCTAATACACTTGCCGCTAAATTATTCTCTGTTAATGGGGTGATTAAGATTTTTCTTATGTCTAATTTCGTTACGGTAGATAAAATTGAAGATGTTAATTGGAAGGATATACACCTTGAGATTAAAGACATTATCAAGTCCGAATTACCGCAGATGAAGGAATGGGCTGCTGCTAACGCTCCAGCTAAGCCTGAGCCTAGTGCTGACACTGGAGATGCTAGAGCTAGAATTGAAACCGTCTTAGATAAAATCAGACCAGCTTTAATATCCGATGGTGGCAATATTGAGCTTGTAGATATTGTAGATAATGATGTTAGGTTGCGTATGGTTGGCGCTTGTGGCAGTTGTCCTAGCTCCTTAATGACCATGAAAATGGGTGTAGAACGTGCTTTATTGGCTGAATTGCCAGAGTTGGTGCATTCTGTTACTCAGGTTTTTTAGTTTGTGCAGAAGCTACTTGAACTTAAATCTCTAGCGATTAGCTATCCAGGTGGCTTCAAGTTAGCCGATGTTAATTTGAGTATTAATAATGGTGACTGTGTTGCGATCACAGGACCCAGC
>JAYVUR010000165.1:0-3358 GCA_043787715.1 Candidatus Melainabacteria bacterium | reverse complement strand
AAAGGGCTTCCCTAGGGGAGCCCTTTTAATTTATGAGGGCAGGACAGAGTCGCACTCTCATGCGGAATCTATGATTCCAGTCGCGGGTTTAGCAGAAATAAGCCGGTGGCTTGTTTCTGCGCTTGCAACTTTGCGCAAGATCTAGACCATTTTAACTATTCCTGCGGTGGCTGCATCTTCTTGCGGAAGAATATCACTGCTGCGCCAATAATAGCTCCAAGCACGACTATGATGCTAAGAGTGCGTAAGAAGTTCGACTTGTTCATTCATTTTCTCCAATAATTGTTTATCTACTAATATAGAACCTAATCCAAAATTATTCATCATCTCGGCGAGCTGAGTATCTTGGCTTAGTACCTTCATTTCATCGACAGCTGAGTGTGTCTTGAGTTCTGAGAGTCTGCGAGCAATTTCGACAATAGCATTGTGACGAGCGAATTTATCGCTGCCGTAGAATTGCTGTGAATAGATCATGTCAAGAATATTTTCTGGTAGCCCGCAGCTTCTGAGTGCTAAATATGCCAGCTCTAGATTGTTGATGCCGAAATGTTCTTTTTCTTTTTCTAAACGCTCGTGATAGTTCTGTATAGATTGGAACTGCTTGTATTCAGCCTCATAGAAGGTTTTGAATACTAGTACGCCGAAGGTGTTAAGCAAGCCGGCGATATAAATATCATCTTGAAGATTTCTCGATAGATCAAGATGTTTAGCGAAGAATTGTGAAGTACTAGCAAGGAAGACGCTTTGACGCCAGAGATCTTTGTCTTTAAACATCGCGCGCGCGGCAGCGGTGAAAGCCACGTTCTTAAGTTCATTGAGTCCGATCACATCTATAGCTCTATCGAGATTGGTGATTTGTCCCCGAGCACCACCAAGCGCGACAGAGTTAGAATATTTAAAAATCTGAGCATAAAGCACCTCATCGAGTGAGACTAGTTTACGTACATCTTCTCTGGTGCAGCGAGGATTGTCTATTAATTTAATAAGGTCTATTGCAATACTAGAGATGCTTGGCATCTCTTCTACGCGGCTGTTTATCTCTTCAAGAGTAAACTTAGACATATAGCTATTATTCCCGTTTTTGGGCTCGGTTGTTTAGCTGATTAATGCTGTAGTTGAAGCACTGAGACTTCAGATAATAATAAGCTTTTGCGTGATGGATTGCTTCGCTACGCTCAGATGACAGTTGTTACACTGCTATCAAACAAATATTATTAGCATCAGCATAAGTAATAGATTCTTGCTGGTTAAGAAACATACAAGCTCCAGCTTCCATGGCAATAATACTATTAGTACCAGCAGCTTTAAGAGTAGCTAATCCAATAGTAGGCACATCAAAGCGCTGATCTTGATTTGGTTTACTGACTTTGCAGATAGTGATCTTCTTATTGCGCGCAAACAATCCAAGCGAAGCACGAGCGCGCTTAATGCAAGCATTAGTACCTTCAATTGCCTCTACTGCTAATATACTTTTGTTTTGTACTACTACCGATTGACCGATATCGAGCCTGCCCATTTCTTTGGCGATACATATACCGTAGTTAATCTCTTCAAGCTCAGTAGCTGTGGGCTGGCGTTTAGAGAAGCACTGAGCTATTGGGAAAAACTTACGCAGATAGATAGTCTGGTCTACAACCTTGATGCCATGCTGTTTCTCTACTATATCTACTACTAAACCATGCAGGGTATCATCGTGAGTATCTGGTAGCTTGAGTATTTGATCCAGAATTCTTGTATCAAGCTTGTGCATTGATTTGAAGAACTCTAGCTTAGGAACTTTGCCGATAAATGTGATCTCGCTTGCGCCAGCTTCTTTTAGATATGCAAGCATTTTGAAAACTTCTATTGGGTTAAAACGACGCAATTGAAGCTTTAGTGGTTTTAGTTGTTTCTCGGCTTCATGACTAAGTGCTATGCATGTTAACTCGCGCCCGGTAGCTTTAGCTGCAGCAGCTAGTTCGTAAGGTAGTTCGCCGTTGCCGGCGACTAGTGCAAGTTTCTTACTCATAGCATAGACTGCCCTTGTATACTGAGCTCTGGCTCTTTAAGTGAGAGCCATTCAAGTATAGTAGCGCCCATATCGGCGAAGCTCTTGCGCGTGCCCAGATCACGTCCGCTGAGTTTGGCTGAATACATCAGTATTGGCACATACTCGCGAGTATGATCGGTACCAGCTGCGCAAGGATCACAACCATGATCAGCTGTGATGAAGAGTATATCCTCATCTGTCATAGCAGCAAGCAGTTCCGGCATACACTTATCAATAGCTTCAAGTGCTTGTGCGTAACCATCAGGGTCACGGCGATGACCGAAGTTGGCATCAGTCTCTACTAAGTTTAAGAATATAAGTTGATCTTGTTTGGGTTCTGCTTTTAAGATAGCGATGAACTTTTCTAAGCCATCAGCATTATTGTCAGTGTGAATATTCTCGCTCACTCCCACTGCTGCAAAAATATCAGAGATTTTACCTAAGCCTATCACTTCTTTGCCGCTTTCAACTATGGTCTGCATCACGGTTTTAGAGTGCGGCAATACTGAATAGTCATGGCGCAAATCGCCGGCACGTATGTATTTTTGCTGGCTTGAGTGAAGCTTCATCGTACTGCGAGCATCAATGGAATCAGCAACGGCAGTATTGCGCTTATAGGGTCTTGCAATTATGCGTGCTACTTCTTGATCACCACGCATAATTTCACGCGCAAGTTTACACCAATGATAGAGAGTGTCCACCGGCACGACGTTAATATCAGCAGCAATCTGCATCACCGAGTCAGCGCTAGTATAGATGATAGGCCAGCCACTCTTGGCGTGCTCGTCACCATATTCATTAATGATTTCAGTACCACTAGCTGCTTTATTGCCGTAGATACAGCTAACGCCAGTTTGTTTTTTGAATTCTGCAATTATACTCTCAGGAAAACCATCAGGGTAATAAGGAAATAAATTTTTGGCTTTAACTCCCATCATCTCCCAATGTCCAGTGATGGTGTCCTTCGCTTGATTAAGTTCAGCCATTTTGCCGTAGCTGCCGCGCGGGGTACTTACACTAGAGAGTCCTTCGAGCGGAATTATATTAGCGATCCCCAAGGACTGAAGATTAGCAAGGGCGATATTAGAACGATTGCGTGCTGACCAAGAACAAACACTAGCCAAAGTATTAGATGGAGCCACTTCATCAAAGTTAGCCCAATCCGGCATAGAACCTATACCGCAGGCATCGATAATCATAATAATGGCGCGCTTTGGCATTAATTAATAATTATAGCGTTACGCTTTTGTAGGGCTTTGTTATAATTTATGGCTGACCTTGAGGCTCTCAGTTTTGCACAGGTCAAGGCGTTTGCGAGCGAGGCAGCGG
>JAYVUR010000164.1:0-1725 GCA_043787715.1 Candidatus Melainabacteria bacterium | reverse complement strand
AGCAAGATCTTAAGCTGGATAATTTTAATATAGTAAATCTTGATGCTGAGATTTTGCAATCGTTTATTACTTCAGTCGAGCGTCAAGGCAAAACCGCCGCAACGGTGAATCGTAAGCTTACCGCTCTTCATGGAATGTGGACTTGGCTAAGGCGCAATAGTCAAGTTGAGCGTGATCCGTTCACTCAGATAGAACGTGAAGGACAGCATCGTAATAAAGTCGCAGCAACGCTTAGTGAAGAAGAGATGAAACAGTTGCTGGATTATAGCGAGCATTCTTTGCGCTGCAAAATTATTCTTGAATTGATATATGCGACTGGTATTCGCGTTGCAGAGCTGGTCTTGCTTACTATTGCTGATTTGGATTTGGAGAATCAACTTATTACGATCGCTCGTTCAGCTAAATACAAGGAGCGAGTGGTGCCATTTAATAAATTACTTAAAAGTTATTTGCTGGAATATATTATTGCGCACGGACTTGAGAGCCCGCATAAATTATTCTTCGCTAATGGTACTGCTAGTGGTGAAGGGGTCTCCGAGCGTGAGATATTTAGGTTGATACGTCATGCTGCTGCTAGAGCTGGTTTGATGAAGAAGGTGTCACCATCTATTATTCGCAATAGTTTTATTAGGCATATGAAGCAGCGGGGAGCCTTTAAGGTGTTGCTTAGAGACCTTACTGGACAGAAGTCAGTTTAGCGCTGGCACTTTTGCCCAGCTGCGTTGTTGTGCTTCGGGCTCCGCGTCCTCATTGACGTTTTAGTCAACTCTGGCGCGTCGCCCTCGCACGGCCTAGCATCTGGACAAAATGCTCAGCGCTAATTGCTGTGAGGATCAAGAATATCTCTCAACTCATCACCAATTAAGTTGAAACAAAGCACCGCCGTGAATATCAGTAATGCTGGTGACCATAATAGCCAAGGTCTAGTTAGTATATTGCTTAACTCTTTACCTTCGGCAAGAAGATTACCCCAACTAGGATCAGGTTGATTAATACCGAGTCCTAGGAAGCTTAGTGCTGATTCGCCAACAATGTAACCGGGTATGGCGAGTGTTGCTGCAACTACTAAGAAGCTTGCGGTGTGAGGGATAAGATGTTTAAGGATAATGGGAAGAGGCCTATCGCCTATTGATTGAGCAGCTAAGACGAAATCCTTGGATTTCAAGGATAATATCTGTCCGCGAATAATACGGCTAAGCCCAGCCCAAGAAATAAAACTTAGAATAACAGTTATCATCATGAAACGCTGAGTGTTACTGAGACTGGCTGGTAGTATTGCTGACAGGATTATTAGTAGATATAATCCCGGCAAGCTCATTATCGCTTCAGCGATTCGCATCATAATATTATCCACTAGTCCCCCGGCGAAACCTGATATACCTCCGTAGACTATGGCAATAGGAAATGCGATTAATAATCCTAGAAAGCCTATGCTTAGTGATGGTCTTGCGCCATAAATTAATCTTGATAGTAAATCTCTGCCGAGTTGATCCGTGCCCAGTAAATAGAAGTAAGCAGGTTTAACACTTTGGCTATTGTCTACCGAAACTAATTCCCCATTGCTGAATAGTTGAAGTTTGTGTTTTTGATTGTGAATTTGCAGGCTGCGTTTCTGGTAGCTCTGAGTATCTAGTTTGTAGGTTTCTCTATAGATATAGAATCCATCCTGCACTGTGAAATATATGCGAGTAGGTGAAGCGTAACCAGCTTCTGGGTTCTGTTCAA
>JAYVUR010000163.1:0-5737 GCA_043787715.1 Candidatus Melainabacteria bacterium | reverse complement strand
GTGAAATAGCTAAACACCCTGACGCTGATAAATTACAAGTAACCAAGACTTGTATTGGTTATAACTCAGATGGCTCAGAAAATATTCAGCAAATAGTTTGTGGGGCGCGTAATATTGCTGTAGGTCAAAAAGTACCAGTAGCAACCATCGGATCCAAGGTAGTAGACCGTCATAGTAGCGGCACGCTTGAAATTAAAAAATCTAAAATCCGTGGGGTTGAAAGTTGCGGTATGCTTTGCTCGCCTGATGAACTGGGCTATTTTGAAGCAGAGGCGACTAAGATTAGAGCCAAGCAAGGTGATGGCATATATCTGCTTTGTGATTTTGCTAAGCACAAACTTGGCACTGATATTCGCATAGTGCTTGGTATGCAAGCAGACTATGTCTTGGATATTGGTGCGCGCAGTAATAGAGGTGATGCCCTATCTATCTACGGTCAGGCACGTGAGGTTTCGGCGCTGCTTAAGACTAAACTTAAAGCCATTAAAACTAGTGAGCCAAAATACAATAAGTCTATTAAATCAATTAAGCCGGTGATCAGCGATATTAAAGATTGTGCAGTATTCTACACCATCGCTATAGAAGGGCTTAAAGTTGCTGAGTCACCAGAATGGTTGCGATCTAGATTGGAAGCGGTCGGACAAAAATCTATCAATAATATAGTAGATGTGAGTAATTATGTACTGCTTGAATTAGGACAGCCGTTACATTTCTATGATCGTAACAAAATCAGCGGTGATACTCTTACTGTTCGTAGAGCCAGTCAACAAGAGCCATTTAAGGCCTTGGATGATAGCGAACATAAGCTTGCTGAGATTAATCTTGTAGTAGCCGACGCTAAAGGAGCTGAGTGTCTTGCTGGAGTGATGGGCGGATACAATACTCAAGTTGCTGAAGCGACTGAAGCGATAATAATAGAAGCAGCGGTTTTCACTGCTGCTACCGTGCGCCGCAGTGCTAGAGCTGCTGGTATGGAATCGGAGTCTAAACGTAGATTCGAGCGTGGTGTTGATAAGGCTAATACTAGAACAGCTATATTGAGAGCCGTAGAATTGCTTATGCAGATTTCGCCTGATATTAAGATTGGTGAACTGCTGAAAGCTGGTGATGATAAGGTTCCTGAACTGATAGTAGAGCTGCCGCTCAGTCAAATCAAAAGATATCTTGGCGTGGAAATTGCAGCAAAAGAAATTATTGATTTACTTGCACCTTTGGCTCTTAAAGTTACTAAAGAAACCAGAGAGAATCTTAGCTTCAGTATCCCAAGCTTCAGGCAAGCAGATATAACTAGAGCTGAAGATCTTATTGAAGAAGTGGCTAGACTCTATGGCTACGACAATATTCCAGCTGAGGTGCCGCCTATGGCTTTAAGCTCAGGCTCCGCTGACAGTTCGCGCCAATTAGTGCTTGAATTGATGCGCGCTCAAGGTTATAGTCAAGCGATACTTAGTAGTCTTATTGGTGAGAGTCTTAAGACCCTTGGCACTCAAGATCTTGAGACTGAGATAGTTATGCTCAATCCATTGTCGCAAGAGCATTCTAGTTTGCGTCAATCGCTGATCCCAGGCTTGGTGCAGGCGGCAAGCCGGAACTATGCTAATGATAGAACTCAGAATATTAGGCTGCTTGAGATAGGCAAAACCTACTACAAGGCAAGCATAGAGCTGGGCAAAAAACTTGGACTGCAAATCAATAAAGATACTAATACTATCGAGAAGACTAAGGTTGCTGCTATCTGCTGCGCTCGCAATGAAGCATGGGACGCAGCTAAGCCCGGGCAGCCACTTAGCTTCTATGAGTTCAAAACTTTGGTTCAAGAATTATATCCACGAGCTGTGCTTGATAGTTCGGAGCCTAGTTCACTGTTACACCCTGGTGTCGCGGCAAGAATAATTCAAGACAAACGCGAGATCGGTTATATAGGTAAATTGCATCCGAGCATTACTAAAGCTTGGGATTTGCCAGATTATAGTTATGTCTTCGAGCTTGATTTGCCTAAAGCTAGTAAGTCTCAATTCAAAGCCATAGCTACTACTCCAATAATGGAGCGCGATATTACTGTAGATATTCCTGCGGCCAGCAAAATAGAGTCTTCTGAGATAGGGGATATTATTGACAAAGAGGCTGGTGGGGATCTTATTAGCTATAGATTGCTCTCACGTTTCCAGCGAGATGCGTCTAGTCCTATTAGTCTTAGCTATAGGCTTAAATGGCAGTCAGCGACTGAGACTCTGACCGGAACTGCCATAGATGAAGCAGTCACGCGTATTAAAAACTTGCTTGAGCGCCAGCTTGGGGTTACATTTAGAATATAATGCTCGGCAGGTTAGTTATCACAATTATCTGCGCTGGGATAGCTAGCGCTATCTCTGCCTTCGTGCCGGTGTTTTTTGACATCACTAAAAGCTTGCCAGTTTTAAGTCTATGCTTGGCGCAGTTAGCTTTGGTTTTTATTTTTGTGCTGCTGGCTTTTCCTAAGGCTAATTATCAAGGGCTAATGCGCATGAGCCGCTATTATATAAGTTTTCTTGTGATTAATTTTTCGGCGCTGACGTTTTTGCCGGTGCCGCATAAGTTATTCAGCTTCGGTGAGATCACGGATACTGTGACTTGGATGCCATTCCCGTTCCCTGAGCTGGTTTCAGCTAATATTACTAGTCTCATTACTGTTAACGTGTTGAGCTTCTTGTTCTTAGCAATATTGCGGCAAGAAACACCAGAGTCGGTGCGAGTACCAGAAGGTCGCATGAGTGCGGCAGGTCCAGTAACGATAGAAGATGATCTAATTATCCATGCGCCTAATGATCTTGAGTATGTAGGTGAACTAAGTAAATCTGCAGAAATTAAAGTGCCGCAGCCAAACACCACCGCTGAACAAGTAGGGATTCTAGAAGAAGTGCTAGCTGCACGTAAGGCTGAAGCGGAGCTGGTTCCAGCCGAGACGCTGTCGGAAGATCAAATGGCTTTCTTGGCGCAAATAGGTGCTGTGGAAGAAACTGCCTCTGCGCTGAGTCCAGTCGCTGCGCCTAGTTTTTTCGATGCCGCGCCTGCTACTACTGAGACTCTTGGCTCAGTCTATGCTAGTGAGACTAATGATGCTCCAGCTAGTCGCGAGCGTCTAGAGCATCTAGAGCAAACCCTACTCAATAATATAGATTTCAAAATCGAAGAAGCGCTGTGTATTAATACTGACGGTGAGGGCCTTGAAGATACTATATTTCATTGGCATAGTGGTGATAAAGCTCAGATACTTAAAATCTTCGAGACTTACAATAAATTCGTCAGTTCAACAGAAATGGGCGAACTCTGTCAGTTAGCCTTCAAATATGGCCGTGACTGGTATATGATTAGCAAATATCAAGGTTCATATCTTGTCTTGAAGACGGCGCATACTGATCCGGCGCCGGTGCTGGAGACTACTTATAGGGTGCTGACAGCAGTGTAGCGTCATTGCGAGCCGCGTTAGCGACGAAGTCCCGCCCGTACTGTCATTGCGAGCCGTAGGCGAAGCAATCCATTATTAAAGACTTTAGATGCAAATCTTTAATAAGACCAAGCCTATTAAAGGAAATAGGGTATAATCTTTAATAAGACTAAGACTTATTAAAGAAATGACTCGTGAAACCTATATATCAGGGGTATACCGCAAATCTAAGGGCTATGAGTATTTTTTGCCTAGTTTGGTTAATTGCGACTATCAATGTTTCGACCCGACTATAGTTACTCTACTTGAAGAAGCTGCCGCAGCATTAGGCGAATTGAATGCTTACTCGCATATGCTTCCTGATATTAGTTATTTCGTGCAGATGCATATCGCCAAAGAAGCAACTAGCTCTTCAAGAATAGAAGGCACCAAAACAAACATAGAAGAAATTTTTCACAGCGATGAAGGCTTAAGCCAAGAGCGTAAAAACGACAGACAAGAAGTGCTTAATTATATTGCGTCTGTGAATTGGTCTATTGCTGAGCTCGATCGAGTACCACTCTCTATGCGTTTGCTTAAAGGCGCACATAAAATTCTTCTATCTGGGGTTAGAGGTGAGCACAAACTACCGGGTGAATTGCGTAAATCGCAAAACTGGATTGGTGGGGCGACTTTGCAAGATGCTTACTTTATTCCACCTTGTTCTAGTGAGCTTGGAGACTTGCTTTCAGACCTTGAAAAGTTTTGGCATAATGATGAGTTGCACACTCCTCAGCTGATTAAAGCTGCTATATCTCATTATCAGTTTGAGACCATACACCCATTCCTTGATGGTAATGGTCGTTTGGGGCGGCTGCTGATAATTTTGCAGCTACTTGATAGGGGGCTGCTAGTTAAACCCACTCTCTATCTTTCTGCGTATTTTGATAAATATCGCGATGATTACTATGATGCCCTAACTTATGTGCGTACTAAGAATAATATGGATTATTGGCTTAAGTTTTTTCTTAGGGGTATAGTGCTTAGTGCCCAGCATTCTAGAAATACTCTTCTGAAGATAGTAGAATTGCGCGCTGACTATAATCAACGCATCGCGGGCTTAAGTACTAGCCGGCAGAAGCACGCAACTAAACTTCTTCTAGCTTGTTTTACTAAGCCGAACTTCAGTGTTAATGAAATTGCTGAATTGCTTGGAGTATCTTATCCAACGGCTAATGCTTTGGTTGAGGATTTCTTGAAGCTTGGGCTCTTCAAGGAGGCTAAGCAGGCTGAGCGCAATAGGTTATTCGAATTGCATGAGTATTTGGTGCTATTTAACTAATCTATTAACTTAGAAATTGAGATTTTGCACTCGTGGTGGAGAGCGCAAAGACATGACGTTTAGTCATGCCTTTGCTATTATGAATATAGATGATAGACAAACTTCTAAAACTGGTTATAGATAATAAAGCGAGCGACTTGCACCTGGCAACTAATGAGCCGCCGATACTTAGAGTCGATGGTCATTTGGTGCGCACGGACTTCGCGCCGCTGAATGCTGAGCAGGTGAAGTCTTTATGCTATTCGCTACTCAGCGAGAAACATCGTGATCATCTTGAGAAGCATCTTGATGTTGATTGTTCTTATGGTATTGAAGGTGTCGGTAGATTTCGTGTCAATGTCTACAAAGACAGACTTGGTTATGCTGCAGCGTTAAGAACCATTACAGAGACTATTCCAGCACTTGAGACTCTTGGCTTGCCAGATACGGCGAAGGAAGTCGCCAAGCTGCCGCGCGGACTGGTGCTAGTAACGGGACCCACTGGTTCTGGTAAATCTACTACGCTTGCTGCCATGATGGACTGGGTGAATACTCACCGTGGTGAACATATTCTTACGGTAGAAGATCCGATAGAGTTCGTGCATAGATCTAAGAAGAGTGTGATTAATCAACGTGAAATCGGTGCAGATTGTGAGTCCTTCAGTGCGGCTCTCAGGGCGGCTCTTAGGGAAGATCCAGACGTGATTCTAATCGGTGAGATGCGCGATCTTGAAACGATATCACTTGCTGTGCGTGCTGCTGAGACTGGTCACTTAGTCTTCGGTACTCTGCACACTAGTTCCGCTGCTCAGACTCTAGATAGATTGATAGATGTATTCCCACCGAGCCAGCAAACTCAAGTGCGCATACAGTTATCTAATTCGCTTAAGGCTGTCTTGAGTCAAACTCTTGTACCGAAGATCGGTGGCGGTAGATGTATGGCGATGGAGATTATGGTAGTTACTCCAGCGATTGCTAACCTTGTGCGTGAAAGTAAAACTTCACAAATCTAT
>JAYVUR010000162.1:0-3528 GCA_043787715.1 Candidatus Melainabacteria bacterium | reverse complement strand
TGTAGATCCAATAATTGGCTAGGACTTTTTTGACATAGTTGCGCGTTTCATTGTATGGGATATCTTCGACAAATAAATCCATGTCAGTGTAACCTTTGTTGAGCCAGTTAGATGCTGCCGTTGGTCCGGCATTATAAGAAGCTATTGCGCAGACCATATTATTAGAGAAATGTTCAAACACATCTTCCATATATCTAATACCAAGCTTGATGTTAATTGTTGGATCTTTGAGAGCATTAATGTCTGGCGAAGTGATGCTTAATCTGCGTGCTAGATCACGAGCAGTAAAAGGCATCACCTGCATAAGTCCAACAGCACCAGCTTTACTGCTGATGTCTGGACGATAATGTGATTCTTGTTTAATTAATGCCTGCGCCAGCATCGGATCTACGAGGCGGCGTTTGCCAGCTTCGTCTGCAATCAAGTCAGCATAAGGCAGTGGGTAGGCGAAGAATAATCTCTTATCACTTACATCTATAGAGCCTTTCATGTGTTCTACGGCTTGGTGTCCAGTTTTGATTGCAGAATAAGTGTCACCAGCGAGAGCATAGAGCCACATCTTAATGTTCTCATCTAGTTTGTATTGATTAGCTTCGCCATCAGATTCAAGCAGAGCATCATATTGTTCTATAGCGATTAGTTCAGATACTTCTGGACCATAGCGTTCTTGAATCTCATCTTCTGTCGCTATCTCTGGCCAGCGCCAGTTAGGGTAAGAACTGAATTCGTTCACCCCGGGTAGTAGATACCATTTATTCTTACGTGTAAGCAATTGCTCAGCTCTGAAACGATAATAATCAAGAGGATGCTCCTCGATAATATTCTGCAGAGTGGCATTCGCCATATTGCGGTCACCAGCTTGTTCATGAAGCTTGGCTGCCCAGAAAGCTACCATGGCATGAGATTTAGATTCAGGATAGCGCTCCCAATGTTGTTTAGCTAGCGTCAGAGCGTTATGGCTAGCGCCGCGTTTATACTCGCGCCAGAACACAGTCGCCATGCTCTCTGGAGCGTAGAAACTATCAGGGAAACCTTCATAAATAGCTTGGTAATCTTCTTTAAGCTCACTCAATTCAGCCAAATGCCAGAGAACTTTATCACGATGTTTTTGCATGCGCGGAGCTAGCGCTCTTAGTTGACTAATACTTGCAGTGCTTGAAGAAAGACTTAGCAGATATTCAATAGCGTTCTTGGCAGTTTCATCATCAGCTTCACCGGGTATACGTTTTAGCAGCAGTGCTATGGCTTCTTGTCTTTTGTTTGTTTGCGCTAATGCTGTCGCGTGCTCTAATAATGGCGATCCATTACTAGAAAAATAACTCAGAGCCTTAGTATATTCAGCATGTGAGTAATAGCCAAGCCCCAATTGATTATTGAGATCGCTGAACTTCTTGCGCTCGACATCATTCATTGCAGCAACTTCGTCAGCAACAAGACTAGCTAAATTACCTTTAGGACTCTTAGTTAGGTAACTGCGCAAATAGGCTATCTTGCATTCAGCATCTCCGCATAAATTAGCCAAGTAGTAATTAGCACCAACAGCGAAGTCTGAATCTGGGGCTGCACCCTGCAATTCTAAGAACCTGTCTCTTGCCTTCTCCACTGCGTTCTGGCGCAGATAGGATTTAGCTAACTCGTAGCTATAGCGCGGATCTTTGGAGAAGCGCTTACTAAGATCCTCATATATTTCTGTCGTTAACCGCTCTAGTCCAGCACGCTCAGCCATTTTAGCTAGCTTGAAGCGAGCGAAGCGCGGCAAATAATCTTTATCTATAAGGTAGTAATAATGGAAAGCTAGAGCTTCTTCGCCAAGTTTTTCATAGATGCCAGCTAATAAAACATTGCGCCTATTCTCCAGTTGTCTTGGCAGAGCTGTTAGCGCATCCAATTCTGCTATACCAAGATTAGTATCGTTCTTGGCTTGAGCGTAAGCACTGCGAATCTTAGTAGCCATGGCTTTAAATTCAGCATCACTAACCCTAGGTCCGCTTGTACTAATATCAGTATAAAAATACACAGCAAATGCAACAGCAATAGCAGCAATCGCTGCATAAACTATACGTAGCTTGGAAGATCTTAGGCTGGGGGCTTTGAGACCAGGGAGTTTGATTTCTGGGATTTTGAGTTTAGCCACAATCCTTATTATATACGTCACTGGACTTGTGCGATTGCCTTATATCTGCGTTATTTGCTCGCTCGGCATCCTCATTGACGCTCGAGTCAACTCCGGTGCCTCACTTGCAAATGCCTTGATCTAAGCCAATCTCACGGCGTCCAGAAAATATAGTTCTTATTTGTTAGCCAATTGCCCGCAAGCTGCATCTATATCGTGCCCACGTTCCTTGCGTATAGTCACAGTCTTATTACGACTCGCCTTCTCCAAGACCTTCGCGAAATCTCTAATAGTCGCATCATCAGATCTTTGAAAAGGATCAGCCACATCAGTAGTGTTGTAAGGAATTAAATTGATATTACAGTGTAAGTTAGCAACTAGCTTGCCAAGAATCTCAGCTTTAGCAATAGAGTCGTTGCGATCACGCAACATCGCGTATTCTATAGTCACTCGACGGTTAGTTTTATTCACGAAATTCCGCAGAGCATTTATTACTTCTTCTACCGGCCATTTACGATTGATAGGTACTAGGTAATCACGGTCAGCATTCTCTGGATCATGCAGACTCAGCGCAAGAGTCACTTGCATACCTTCTTCAGCGAGTTTCAGCATCGCTGGCACCACACCGCTGGTAGAGACGGTGATATGACGCACGCCGATGCCAACTAAATTACGAAACATGTTAATTGCAGCGACTACATTATCGTAGTTATTGAGTGGTTCACCTTGCCCCATGAACACTAGATTGTCAATGCGTTTGCCGGTGACGTGCTGCATGAGTAGCACTTGCTCTATAATTTCACTCGCTTCAAGATTACGCTTGAAACCAACAGTGCCAGTCGCACAGAAAGGACACTTCACAGCGCAGCCCACCTGCGAACTGATACAAGCAGTGATTCGGGACTTACTCGCAGGGCTCATCTCTGCGTTATTTGTTCGCTCGGCATCCTCATTGACGCTTAAGTCAACTCCGGTTCCTCTCTCACAAATGCCTTGACCTGAGCCCTGCGCGGTCGTCCCGAGTTCGCCCATCGGCATGAACACCGACTCGACGCTGTCACCATGTGTAGTCGCGAAGAGAAATTTCTGCGTGCCATCTTTGCTGATCTGGTGTTTAGCTATACTTAGTGAACCTATGGGATTAGCCGCAAGTAATTCACGAGCCTTGGGCGAAAGGTCAGTCATCTTAGCTGGGTCGCGCTCGGATTTAGAATAGATCCACTTGAAAATCTGCTTAGCCCTGAATTTCTCCAAACCCAAGTTAAGGACATGCTGCTCCAGTTCAGGCATATCCATACCTATTAGTGGCTTATTGGTAGTGGTCTCGGTAGGCACAGAAGGCTGATTTTAGCATATTTGTGATACTTATTATCCGAGTGCTAACCTTGCTTTTTGGGCATATAGCTCCAAAAATG
>JAYVUR010000161.1:0-2742 GCA_043787715.1 Candidatus Melainabacteria bacterium | reverse complement strand
CTGGTGCTATTCAAGCGAATAATAATCTAACTGTAGATGGCATTAGCACTCTTACTGGCGATGTCACTTCTGAAGGCATTATCAACGGTCAGTCACTTATATCTGATAGCACTTTAGATGTTACTAGCAACGCAACAATCGGTGGAACTCTTGGAGTAACTGCTGCAACTACCTTGTCTAATACTGTCGATATAGTAGGTAACACTACTATTGGTGGCGGTTACGGCTCTACTGGTGTCAGCATCTCTTCTGCCGGCGCTATTCAAACAAACAATAATCTAACCATAGATGGCATTAGCACTCTTACAGGTGATGTTACTTCTGAAGGCATTATCAACGGTCAATCACTTATATCTGATAGCACTTTAGCTGTTACTACTGATGCAAGCATCGGCGGCAACCTAGCTGTTACAGGCAATTCTGCTCTTACTGGTACGCTTGGCGTTACTAGCGCTACTACTCTATCTAACACTTTAACCGTTGCGGGCAACACTAGTATCGGTGGCGGTTACGGCTCTACTGGTGTCAGCATCTCTTCAATTGGTGCTATTCAAGCGAATAATAATCTAACTATCGATGGTATTAGCACTCTTACTGGTAATGTCACTTCTGAAGGCATTATCAACGGTGAATCTATAATCTCTGATAGCACTTTAGCTGTTACCACTAACGCTACTATTGGCGGCACCCTTAACGTAACCGGTGCAACTACTCTAAGTTCTATCAATGTTAGCAACGGTAGCATTACTAATGTTAATGATATTGCCGTAAGTTCCATTTCTTCTGAACCCGGCAGCACTATTTTAGTGAACCTTGGTACCGATGCCGGTGATGATTTTAAAGTCAACGGTAACACTCTTGTTGTCGAGGGTGACAACAGTAGAGTTGGTGTCGGCACTGCTGCTCCTGATACAGCCTTACATGTAGTCGGACAATTCAAACTTGTCGACGGCTCTCAAGGCAACACTAAAGTATTGCAATCAGATGCAAACGGAGTTGCGACTTGGGTAACTACAGACTCAATCAACGACTTCAACGATGGTGGTGACGCAGCTGCTGCTGATCGCAGTCTCGGCAACACTTCTGACAAATCTCTCGGCTTCCTAACTAACAACGTTAATCGCTTACAAATAGACAATGGCGGCAACCTCGGCGTGCATATTACTTCCCCTACTTCTACCTTGCACGTAAACGGTTCTATAGCCTCAGCCATTCGCACTGTAAGCGCAGATGACACACTAGTATCCACCGACTCCTCAGTCATGGTGAATGCTAGTGGTGGAACTGTGACCGTCACCCTGCCTCCCGCTGCAGCTGTCGAGGGTCGCATCTATTACATCAAGAAAAAAGATAACACTGTAAATACAGTAGTTATCGAGGGCGATGGCGCTGAAACCGTAGACGGAACTGCCAATGCCGTACTTGAAGTCCAATACCAAACCTACAGACTACAATCTGACGGTGCTGCATGGTGGATATTCTAACAATATTAGAATATTATTATACAAGACTAGTCATATTATCCTGACATTTATTATCCCCCAAATAACCTAGGTCATAGCACCCAAGCCTCATCCAGCAAGCCTATCCTGCGAAGTATATAAGTAGCACTCAGGAATATTAGTAAGAGAGGATTTATTAACCTATCCAGGCTAAATAAACTCCTCAATAAAGCATGTACAAGTACGAGCCAAAATCAGGCCCGCGCTATTGGTTGTTATTAACAACCTTGACTTTGTCGTTGCTAAGTTTTCTAAGTGTTTCTGCCTCATATGATCCAAGAGCAAGTAAGCGTGGATTTGGTAGCACCAATCTAGCTCCGCTTAACAGTGTTTACGTTTACACTAATGGTGATATTGGAGTTGGACTTGATCCAGCACAAACCGAAGCCGCTGCAAAACTTCATATCAACGGCAGCTTACTCATTGCAGGCGGCAACCCGGGTAGCGGTAAGGTTCTGACTTCTGATGCTCATGGCTTGGCTAGCTGGCAGTCAACAGCGAATGTATTTTCAGTCGGCATGGACGGGGCACCTAAACTTGGTGGCGATCTAAATGTAAATGGTCACACCATCTTCTCTAGCGCTGGTGCCGATATCAGCATAGATCCTGGCACTACTGGCTCTCTAATTATCAACGAAGATGGCAGCGCTGCAGATTTCAGAGTAGAGAGTGATAGCAACACTCATATGATTTTTGTTGATGCTAGCGCAAATCGAGTCGGCATAGGCGCTTCAAACCCCGGAGCCACTCTTGATATCGCAGGCAACACACGTATCAACAACACATTAAGCTTAACTACTGCAAGTATAATAGACAGCAGTGGTGCTATTAGTTTTGGCAATAATAATTTATCAAGCAATGGTGATATTACCGATATCGGCAATATAGCACTTGAATCAATATCATCAGCTAATGGCTCAGACATAACTATAGAATTAGGCGCTGAAGATTTAGTCGTTAACGGAGACTACTTCTTCATCAATGGCAGCACTGGTTATATTGGCATTAACGCTATCGATCCGAACGAACTCCTTGAAGTTAATGGTAACGCTATCATCACCGGAACACTGGTAGCCAATGCTCTTGATCTTAACGGCACCGTACTTGGAGGAGGTGACTCACTATTCCTGCATGATGGCAATACAGCCGGCTCAGATCGTGTTCTTGGCACTAATGATAATTACGCTCTCAAAGTCGAAACCAACAACACAGTACGTATGGTGGTGGCTGCCAATGGTGA
>JAYVUR010000160.1:0-6679 GCA_043787715.1 Candidatus Melainabacteria bacterium | reverse complement strand
CGCTGGTTCATGCGCGGCATTAGTAGCTTCTATCTGACTATCTCTAATGCCCTTACCTGTCCACATGTAAGCTTCTTCAAGCTTAGTTAGGAATAGGCTCTTGGCTCTACCTTCTGGAATCACCGAAGCCATACTTTCAAGTTCTTCAAACTTTGCTTTAAAGCCCTCTTGTAGAACTTGGTGTGCCTCATCATATTTTACGTAACTGAATCTCATGATTTTTCTTTCCTTTTATTAAATGCCCCTGTCTATGGCGAGTAGGGGCGCACTCTCTGACGGCTTGCGATATAAGGCAAACCTTATACCGTCATAACTATCTACACGTAACAAGAAGCCGTAATCCTAACTCTTCCTGCTGACATGTAAAACTATCCTTGCCTTTCTCAATACAATCTCTATATCTATTAGTGATTGACTGGGCTTTCCTGTCTTCAATCTTAGAACCCAAGAACCAGAAGTAGCCCAAGCATACTGCTATCCCTCCTGCTAGGAGTAAGTACATGAATTTCATGACATCCTCCAACAGCTTTCCAATAGCCACACATCTTTATACCTGTCCCACAATCCAAGAGCAGCATCAGTATACTCAGCATAAGCTGCGTTAATCACCAACTGCACCTGAGTCTCGTTCAACTTACCGTCACCCATCTGAGCAAGCCCTTGATTCAAATCAATACAAGCTCTCACTGATTGCACTAAGCTAGTGCTAATCTTCTCAAGCTCATTAGCTAATCTCGGATCCAGCTCTCTCGCTGCTTGTTGAGAGCGAGCGAAGTCACTGCTCATTTCTACTAACTTGTCTATCATTGTATTCACTTAAGCACCGCCTTTGTATCTGCTTCACTAATCGTAAGCTGGTAGCTATAGCTAGGATATTCAGTTATGAACGCCTTGCTTCTAGCCAAGCTCTCTTCTCTATGACGCAGAGCCGAGAACGTTTGTTCCTGCTTCTGGTGAGCTTTGATCGCTTTATCATTAGCTCTCTTGTATGCCGCTGCCGCATCAGCCAAAGCATCAAGCTCTCTAGCCTGTGCTCTGGTTTGTGCTTGATATTGTTGAGCATCATACTGCTCATACTCGTAAGTACTAGTAACAGCTTGCGCCGCTAAGCTAGTAGTGATGAGTAGTATTCCTATTGTTGTTTTCATTTTAGTATCTCCTTTTACTATTACTTATCGACATCTTTTTTGTTTACACAACAGTATTGACATATAAAATGGGCTAGAAAATCGAGCCCGACATGTTACCATGGCTGCCCCATCACATACACACCAACTGCCAAGGTCAGTACTATCCACACTAAATCTTCTCTCACTTCTTCCTCCCATCATTAGCTAGTACGGCATTAAGCATGTCCTCAATGACCTCTGCTTGCCGTCCGGCGAACTCATAATCACCAATGCTAATAGCTTCTTGTATCTTAATAGCAGCTGTCCTGATCATACGCAGGATGTCAGCTGGGCTCATATTCTTAGTACTCATAGATATCTAGATCTCCATCACTGTTAGGCTCCATCTCAACTCGAGTCATCTGCATGGTGACAGGCTCTAAGAGCTGAGCTTCTACCGTGCCATCCTCATGGTATTCGGCATCGCCGAAGTAGATAAGTCCGGTGCTGTAGTCCATCACCTGAACACTCTTGCCTTCAATAGTCACCTCCATGGGTACTCCGCGCAGATAGCTAAAGCCATCATAGCTATACTCCTTGCCAAGTGCAGCAAGCTGACCAGCAACTAGACTTACTAATATTATTAATCGTTTCATTTCAACCAATCTTTTAAAGCCTTATTTATCACATAGCTAAGGCTCAAGCCATCTCGTTTCGCGATAGCAACTAACCGCTTCCTAACAGCAATGTCAAGTCTAGCTAGTGTTGCAATCTTTGTTTTATTTTCCGCCATATTCACAGTGTATCATCTTAATTCACTTCGATACGTTAATTTCTACTCATTTATTACAGCTTCACCCAACCCGCTGTCGTTGGAATAGCTCGATTCCCTTCAACGAATGCCTTATAAAGATAGAAACCCATACCCGGCTTCATTCCAGCACGCTCTGCTACGATCCGCAACTCCTTCATGCGCTTATAAGCTGGCATCTCAACCGCTTCACGCACAGCATTCCAGAATCTAATACCCCATGGGGCTAATGGCTTAGGTGCTTCAGCAACTCGCTTCACTTCAACCAACTGTCCATCAGCTTCAATCACCTCAACACCCTTAGGCACAAAGCTATAACCACAACTACATTCTCTATCAGTTCCTTTTATAACGCGGAAACATTCAGGGCAACACTTCACTCCCATTCCTCGTTCTGAACTACCCTTACTTTGCTTACTCTCTAAAGTATATTCACGCTCCCTATCAGGCAATCCATGATGAGCATAGTTACCAGCATGATCTAAAATAATTAGCTTACCCTTATCACTCTTAGGTCTCATACCACGACCAACTGATTGAAGATATCTAGTTAAACTCTTAGTGGGTCTCAATAGAATAATACCTGCGCAATCAGGGCAATCAAGCCCTTCTACGAAAAGTTGCACGTTCACTAAGACTAAAATCTCACCCTTCTTAAACTGAGCCATGATAGTAGCTCTCTCATCATCACTACTCGTACCATCTAGCATTGATGCTGCTATCGGACCATTGTTAAACGCTTCTGTTACCTGCTTGCCATGTTCAATGGTAACGGCAAAAACAATAGCCCGCTTGCCTAGCAAATGTTTCTTATACTGTTCAACAGCGTTAGCTGTATACGTTGCCTTACCCGCTTCTTGATTCAATTCATTGAGCTTATAATCACCACCAAGCGTATGCACATTGCTTAAATCCATCTGCTCTGGAGGGCCATATATCATATAGTCCGCCAAGTGCTCTTTCTCAATCAGCGACGTTATACTAGGGCCCGTGATAATAACATCATACTTATTACCCAAGCCCTTACCATCTAGCCTAGTAGGTGTTGCTGTTAAACCCAGCACCTTGGCGTTAGGGTAGTGTTCAAAGACCTTGTCATATGTTGCAGCTAGTGATAGATGACACTCATCAACTATCAACAGCTCAGGATCCCACTTGGGGTATTGCTTCATTCGCTTTGCAAGTGTTTGCACCATGGCTACATAGTGCTTCTTCACCGGGTTAAACGGATGACCCGCAGCAATAACACCACAATCAATACCCGCAACGTTATATTTCTCTATCGTTTGTGCCATCAACTCCTGACGATGAACAATCATCATGCTAGTGGCATGACGTGCCGCCAGCTCTGCAGCAATCACCGTCTTCCCACCGCCAGTAGGGATCTGCAAGCATACTCGCCTATGGTCTAACCAGGCTGTCTCTATATCGGCAACAGCCTTCTCTTGATAGTCACGCAACTTCATCACTCGTTCTCTAAATCCTCAACACGATGGACTTCATGGTAGATAGCCTTCAACAACTCATGGTTATTAGCAAGCCATTCCTCAATATCAGCACAACTTAAAATCATGCCATCGATATGCACATGATCACCAAATTCTAAAGCTGAATCAATATAATGACGCAACCGATCCTTATAGATAGGTTCTGCAACAGCGTGCAGTGCTTCAGGTGCTTGAACCTCTAGCCCGCAAATATTCAACACGCCATACTGTCTGCGCAACCTGTTGTCAAAAGCATCTTGCAACTCATCGCACTTATCCAACAGCTCACCCTTCACCATATCCCTAACTGTTGGATGTGATAACATCTTCCAGTCTAGGCGACTACGTTTTTTGTCATTACTCATGATTCACCCCCACTTTCATAATCCTCTCCTCGTCTTGCATCATTAGCCATCAAGCTGAATAGCTCATGTTCGCGCTTATCAACTACTCCCAACTCCAAGGCCTTATCCATTACTAACTGACGCAGCATCGCATTGCGGTTCGAATACTTACCACGCACTAGAACATGCTCGCTTACCGCTAACAATTCTGGCTTAATCCAATTCAGATTCTCTTTAACCCCTTTTCTAGTTACACTCATTTCAACTCCTTCTGGCGCTTACTAAACGCCGCCTTCACCCGCTCTTGATCCTCGGCACTCAGCTCAGCAATATATGTCTTGATCGCTTCCTTGACTGTTATCAATTGCTCCACGTTCACACATTGCTCAAAGCCTTCGATCACCTGCCCCACATCTATTCCTGGATCTTCTATTAGAGGGTTAGTAACAACCGGGCTGGGCTCAGCCTCAACAACAGTAGCTTCTAGCACCTGCGGTGCTGTAACACTGATGGTACTGCTCGCTACGCTCGCGCGAATAGCATTAATACCAGAGTTATCTACTTGTACATGCTCGGCACGAGGCATTTCGTCCTCAACATAGGCATGACTCAACTCCTCAGGGAATGCTAAGCGCAATGCTGCTGATGTTATGCACTTCTGGTACATAGCCATCACACCGGCACGCTTCCAGCTGTTCTGATGTCTCTCTCTACTGAACACGCGCGGCCCTTGGAAGGCACAGCGATGTCCGCTCATGAGCTTATAAACAACCTGCGAACCCCAAGTAGGGTACTGTACGCCATCGATAGCAACAGTCTCGCTACTGAACACGATCTCATCACTACCAGCCCAGCCAGCACGGCTGGCTACAGTCGTAATAGCTTGCATCGTGAAAACGATCTGATGCTTCCCACTGAAGCTAATAATCGCTATTGGTTTGCGTAATGGATCAAGCTTAGCTGCTTGACAATACGCAATAGCCGTCTTCACAATATCATCAGGTGCAGAAGCGTCAACACCTAGCACCGTGCGCAGTTGTTTTAAATACTGCGCTTCACTACTTGTTACTATATCGTTTACCATGATGCCTCCTCAGTCTTAGCTTCAACAACCTGACCCAGCGACAGATCAATGACATGCTTCTCTGTCTTAGTCGTGCGCTTCCAACCACTAACATATCTATCAACACCATCAATGTTCAGCTTGCCGCTGAAGTCCGGGTGCTTATCGCTCTTCTTGTTCTCATCAAGCCATAATGTCCCTCTGTTCGTCTTATCGTATTGTTTCTCTTCCATTGTTCTATCCTCCTATTAGATATCCATTATCCCACTACTGTAGCCATACCACTCCCCTGTGCTGGTGCAGCTCTTATACACTTCTAGTAGCTCAGCCCTGCGGCTATGCGCCTCATCAATCATCGTCTGCGGCACGCTATACACTTGCAAAACATATGGTGCATCGGTCTCTTGGGCTATCACTAGCACGCCCGGCATAGTCTCTTGCCCATTAGTGCTAGCAACTCCACGTTGGTAATGAGCCATCTGTAATAGATAACCCATATCCAGCACCTTATACCTAAACCCACGCGGTGAAGCATCATTCGTAGTCTTATAATCAACAATAACATTCAAGTCAGGTAGGTAGATATCCACCTTGCCCTTGCACGCTACATCACTCTCAGTCCAATAGAGTTCATGCTCAAACTTACACCAAGCGCTGATAATGGGTCTCACCTGTGCATGTTGAGCACAGATACTAACCATAGTCTCAGCTTCAACCCAATCAGCATGCTTAACGGTCACCTTATCACCAGCTTCGGTTACTAGTGCTTCATAGTCCTTGCCAGCGCGCCTTACCAGCCCTTCAGGCAGCTTATAGTACAGCTCTTCAACCCTATCAGGCTCCAATAGCATACAGTGCCTCAATGAGCCTAGGATCATAGCCTCAGTGGGCTCACTAGGGTTATCCAGCTCATGCTTGAACTTAGCAGGGCATTGTAATAGCCCTAGCCTGCTACCTGATAGTCCTACTACTGCTCTATACTGGTCAATCATCACTCACCTCACCAACCCCACTTATCCATCGCTCTATATCATCTAGGCGCTTACGAACGTCGCGCAGTGCTACCCTGATATAACTTGCCTTTAACTCCGATGACCTACCATAAGCCCTCAGCCTTATCAAATGGTAATGTACCGTTGCACGAGCTAATCCCAATGCCCTAGCAGCTCCCATGATACTTGTCTCAGGATTGCTCTCAAAGTATTCTTTTACTCTAGTTCTATTTAATTTAGTTCTGCTTGCTATCATGTAATACTCACACCCTTTGCAAAATATCCCGCCCCTGTTAGCTTTAATGCCATTTCTTGCACCCTGCCCTTATCCCTAGAGCAATAATAATCTAAAAACCAAGTATCGCAGTTATCACCATGCAGCCTATGCGCTGTTACGCTGTATGATTTATTTATCACGGGGTCTAACATATTATTTATTCCTTTATCCTTACCTGTATCACCCGATACAAGCTAAAATCTAATCCCCTTGCGATAGCAATAGCCAACATAAATCCATGTAGCCAGCGATAGTATCAGTAGTACTAGTTCTCTCATAACGTCACCGCCTTGTCTTCAAGCAAGCCTAACCTGTCATAAATAACAGCGGTCTTGCCATGCTTTACATGCCCTTGCTTCTCTAAAGTCTCTACCGTTATAGCCATGCAACTATGCGGGAACTGGTAGCCAGCGTCAATCAAGTGATACATACAGTCTTTAAGACTGGTATAGCTGTATATTCTCACGCTTGCACCGCCTCTACTAATTCTGTTACCACTTGCATCATATATACCTCACGTATCCCTTATACCCACTATTCTAGCATATATAACGCATATGCGCAAGATGTATATGCACGCAATAGGTTAATTATAC
>JAYVUR010000159.1:0-4861 GCA_043787715.1 Candidatus Melainabacteria bacterium | reverse complement strand
TCATCTTTTTCCTGCAGAGCATCAAGCACAGCTTTAGCTTTTGTCTCAGGACTAGTTTGTCTATATTTACGTTTTGACATTATTTCTCCTTCTTATCTTCTCAGATGTTTTCTAGAAGGAAAAGTTCTCTTTAAAAATTGGCCCTAAATGCTGGGGACATTACAGACGTCACGTTTTTGCGCTGCAAGCCACGAGTGCATAGTCTCAAGCTGCAAGCAACGGCTCTAGCATCACCCAAGATTTAAAATCATATTCAAGATGATGACTAAGATGCCGCTTAAGTAGAGCCAAGACCCCAAGCATGTCTAGCTGATCAGGCTCGGTCTGAGTACTAGCAGAGACCGATGGTAAATCCCATAATGCGAACTCTGAATTAAGCTCAAGCAATTTAAGCAGACGAAAAACCCCGGGGTTAATCGCACGAATATGATCCTGATAAGGATTAGCTTCCATATACTTCATATAGGCTTGGGTGCTAGTGACTGAACCATTTTCAAAATCAAAATACTGCGGAATTTGTTCTTGGCGGCGTTCTCTATTAGTTAGCGAGCAAGTATCTAAGTCTGGTCTATAGCCGAGGTAATCTATCATTGACCAAATAAAACTTATGCTGAGGCTAAGTAGTGATCCGTCGGGCTTGTTTTTGCTATTCAAAGCCAATAAATGCCCATACACTAACTGAAAAGGTTTAGCATAGCTATCATTCTGCACTGCAATATGATCCAAAACTTCCAGCATAAAATAAGCAAGACTGATAGCATCATAGTCTCCGCGCAAACTACGAAAATCTTCAATTAGTTTGGCTTGAATTACAGTATCAAGATTGCGCCCTTGCGCTATTTGAAAATCACAGTAATTCAAAACTTGAGTCTTGGCGCTATAGCCGCTACTAGCTTTAGCTGCACTTTTAGCTACAGCCCTAATTGGGCCGTGCTCAGGACTATAAAGATGCAAAATCCTATCTGCTTCGCCAAGCTTATAAGTTTTAAGTACTAGGGCTGTAGTTGAGTACTGCAAGCTAATTCCATTATATGGTTATACTGTCAAACCTAGTAACCATGACACTATATTAACTTGCCTAATATCATTCTCTAATAACAAATCCTCACCTTTCAGAACCAGTAGATATTTAGTAGCAGTAGTCTCCTGTATAAGTGGCTGCAACTCACGCTGGTAATTATCCTCGTTCAATTCAGTTGTAACTTGATACATCACAATCTTATTACGATTATCAACTGTTATAAAATCAATTTCTTTCTCATTATCATCTCGTCCATAATAAATATTTTGGAACCTACAATCCCGCCTGAGCTTAAGATACACCAAATTCTCCAACAATCTTGACAAATTAGTACTCAAATCACGATATAGATTAGCCAAGCCAAGATCAGAAGCATAGAATTTTTTGCTGGTATCAAAAATCTTATTAGTTTTCCAGTTAAACTTCTGCACTTCATAAAACGCAAAAGCTTTAGCAAGATGCTCGGCATACATCACCACAGTCTCAACATCAATGTTTATACCTAAAGCCCGCAAATAATTACGAATCTTAGTAAACGAAACCACCTCTCCACTATTTGCCAAAACAAATTTCAATAGTTTAGCGATAGCAAGAGTATTACGTACCTTGAACCGAACAGTTACATCATCAAGCAAAACCTTACTCATAATGCCTTCTAGATATGATTGCTTAGCTTGAGTATCAAGTAAACCAAAAGTCTCAGCTAGACCACCATAGCTATAATATTCAACAAAGCGCTTAGTTATTAGCTCCCTATCTCTTATTAACTGAGACTCAGTAAGTGGACAGATCTCGTGATAACGCAAGAACTCTGCAAAAGAAAAACTCTGTATATGAAGGTCAATATGCCTGCCTGCTAGATTCTCGGCAAACTCCGCAGAAAGTAAATCTGAATTAGAGCCAGTAATAAATATCTCATATTGATTATCAATATCGCGCTCATAAATACTGCGAATAAACTTATTCCAATCTCTAACTAATTGGATTTCATCAAAAACTAAAATCTTAACTCCAGATTTAGCAACACTAGTAACAAAAATCTCTAATATCTGATCAAGATCTGCCGCCGTATTATATTCCTGCAATCTATAATCTTCAAAATTAAGATAGAGTACATTATCAATTGGGGTCTTCGTTGCCAACTCTTTAACTATACGCTTAAGCAAAAACGATTTACCAGATCGCCTCAAACCTGAAATGATTTTGATAGGCTTGCTAGCAGCAGCCCCTAATAAAAAACTCTCATAGTCTGATCGCTCAATACCAGTAACTCTAAGAATGCTCGATTGAGTTTCTAAAATAATAGATTTGATAAGTTCACGGTTCATATACCGATATTATACCATAATTAGACGGTTTATAACCCGTGTATCCCGCAATCGCGCTTTCAAAAGTTATTCTGCGATTTTCGCTTGTAAGTAATAATGCTGCAATATCTGCTGGTAGCTAGCCCCATCTTCAGCCATATTCTTAGCTCCATATTGGGTCATGCCAATACCGTGCCCGTAACCAGTGCCAGAGAAGCGATAGCGTTCACCCTCATGACTAAGCCTAAAATTAGTACTAGGCAGACCTAGCTTATGTCTGAGTTCTTCGCCGCTTAGATAACGAGTTTGTATTTTGGTTGGTTTGGTTTCTGTATCAGCCCAAATATGATTAGAGCTCTTGCGCCAATGAGGTTTACCTGCATCATCATTAGTTATTATGTCAGTTGACCGCCCCCTTAGTTGCAGCTTAGTCGCGCGCCCTTCTATAGAGCGCTGGAACACTTCTATCTCTTCTATGGGATTAAGTTTAAGGTCAGCAAGCTTCTCTGTAAGTTCGGCATCACTAAACTCACGAGTCCAAGATTTATAACTAGAGCCACTAGCATCATCATCTACAGCAATAAGAGAGGGTCTTGGCGAGAGTCCCCAGGTATCAGCAACGCTCGCTGTATAGTTACCAGCGCTACTACTATAATAGGCGTCTATATAGTTGCCGTGGCTATCCTTAAGAACCTCTCCCTGAGTGGCTTTAACGGCTTTATCTACCTTACCGTCTTCCTTATCGTAGCCTAAATACATTTGATCAGCAACTCCGCTCTTAAGTACAGGTTTACGCTTAAGGGTAGCGAGAGTATAAGTGCGCGCACAAACCGCCTGCGCCTTAAGTGCTTCAAGCGGCCAGCGGCTAGGCATTTCGCTGGCTACTACTGAGCGCAAATAGTCTTCGAGTTCGAGTTCGTTAATGATATTGATGCCGCTGTCATTGCGAGGAGCATCGCGACGAAGCAATCCACCATTAACAATCTTAATCACTCCGCGATACTTACGCCCCTCCACTATCAGGAGATCATCAGCCTCAAACCAATATTCTCCATCTGATTTATAAATTCTAGATTTATTAGTAATAGTAGCGCTATCAACTACAGTCTCAGAGCCAGACTTGAACTCTGCTATCTTGGTTTCACCGCGCATTAACTGATAATCAGATTTAGCACTAATCACCGCGCGCTGAGCCGAGCTTAGAATCTCGACTGGGACTAGTTTTGCTGCGACCGGGCAGCTCAATAATATTAATGCTAATAAAAGTACCTGCACTAAATTAATTATAACTGTCACAGCAATTCCGCAAACTCAGCATCACCAATAACTTTCACCCCCAGCTCCTGCGCCTTATCGAACTTAGAGCCCGGGCTATCACCGCATAATAGATAGGAAGTTTTCTTAGATACTGAGCTACTAACCTTACCACCATTAGATTTAATCTGCTCTTCGTAGTAATCACGGCTCTGACTTAAAGTACCCGTGATAACAAAACTTGAACCGGCAAGTTTATCACTAGTACTGCGGCGAGTTTCTGCTTGAATCTCTAGTAAATCCGCGTAAGACTTAAGCACTGCGCGCGCACTATCACTACTAAAATACTCAGTAAGCGACTCAACTATCTTAGGACCTAATCCATCAATAGCCATCAAACCCGCACCAGCATTATTAATCACTTCATCGCGCAAAGCTTCTAAATTAGAATAGTAACTAGCTATCAGTTCAGCCACCGTAGCTCCGATATGACGAATACCCAGTGCGAAAAGGAATCTAGCAAAACTACGTGAGCGGCTCTCCGCGATAGAATTAATAGCATTAGTAGCAGACAAGTCTCCCATCCTCTCAAGGCTAAGAAGCTGATTTCTAGTGATTCTATAGAGATCTAGCGGACCACGTATTAGCCCCTTATCTAAGAGCTGCTCAACAAGCGCTGGACCTACTCCATCTACATTCATAGCGTTCTTAGAACACCAATGCTCTATGCGGCGCTGCACTTGATCTGGACAGCCAGCTACATTCGGGCAGCGCAGCGCAGCATCGTCACGCTCAGTCTCAGTATTGCAAGCGGGACAGTGACTAGGAGTTACTATTGCCCTCACTACTTCGCGCTTATCAAGATTAACTTCTATAATCTCAGGAATAATCTCGCCAGCCTTGCGCACGCTAACCCAGTCACCGACTTGTACGCCAAGCTTAGCTATTTGATCGAAATTATGCAGGGTGGCACGCTTCACTGTAGTACCTGCAAGCTGCACTGGCATTAGGTTAGCAACAGGTGTAATCACCCCGGTGCGTCCTAGTTCATATTCAACACTAAGTAATTGAGTCTCCACCACTTCAGCGGCGAACTTAAGAGCTATCGCCCAGCGCGGCGCCTTAGCTGTAGAACCTAGGGTGCGCTGCAAATCAAGTTCGTTAATTTTTACGACGGCTCCATCTATTTCATAATCAAGACTATGTTTATGTTCTTGCCAGTAGTGATAATGTTCTATGACTTTATCAATGTTCTTGCAAAGTTTATTGTGCTGGTGAT
>JAYVUR010000158.1:0-2520 GCA_043787715.1 Candidatus Melainabacteria bacterium | reverse complement strand
CTTTGGACAACAAGCCCTGATGATAGTAGGAGTGGGCTTGTAACGGTACAGTTAACTAGTACCCAGGTGGCTCCTGATTACACAGGATTGGGACTATATACTTCTAGTCAGTTTTATCGCTGCATCGGTGGACGATAAAGTCTTGTAGTGCGGTAAAAATACCCAGAGCTAGGTTCTTTTACGCATAAAATAACCTAATACATGGTAAAATTACGGTATGGACTTTATCCCCAATATAGACCATTATGCTTTAGATAAGGATTGGCTTTCTAATCGTATGCTGTTGATTGCCGGGCCAAGGCAAGTTGGTAAGACTACTTACTGTTTGAACAAGATCAAACAGCTGGGCGGGGCTTACTATAACTGGGATGACGCCAGGGTGCGTCAAGCTTATGCTCAAGATTCTGGATTCTTCTCAGATAGTCCTAGGCGTCAATTGATTGTATTTGATGAAATTCATAAGCGTCACAAATGGAAAGATATACTCAAGGGGATTTTTGATGTTTATAGAGATGACTATCAGTTTATTGTCAGTGGTAGTGCCAAGCTAGATACTTTTCGCAAGTCTGGGGATTCATTGGTTGGTAGATATTTTTTGACTCATATTTATCCACTCTCTTGCGGTGATTTACTTGGGTTGGACTTTCCGGAATATAGAACGGCAGCGCAGTTGATTAATCTTGCTTTTGAGCAGCGTAGTAGTTTTTGCGCTAGTGATTTTGATTCACTGTTTAATCTTGGTGGTTTTCCTGAACCATTCTTTAAGAGTAATGAGGCCTTTAAGAAGCGCTGGCAAAGGCAGCATCAAGAGCTGTTGATTAGAGAAGATTTGCGCGATTTGAGTCGTATACTTTCGCTTGATAAGATTGAGAAGCTTGTTACTCTATTGCGATCGCGAGTTTCAGCTGAGGCTTCATATCATAATCTTGCTGCTGATCTCGAAGCGAAGCCGGATCAGGTCAAGAACTGGATTAAGCACTTAGAGGCGATCATGTTACTGGTGACGGTTAGTCCTTGGTCAGCGAAGATTAGCAGGAGTATGCGCAAGCAACCGAAGATATATTTTTATGATTGGTCTATCCTTGATGATGTCGGTGCGCGTTTTGAGAATTTTGTTGCGATGCAACTAATCAGGGCTTGCACCTTGTGGAGTGATCGCTATGGCGATGATTATAAGCTGCATTATGTGCGTACTTATGATAATGTGGAGATTGATTTTCTAATTAGCAAGAATAATAAGCCTTGGCTACTTATAGAAGCGAAATGTTCTGAGCCAGAGCATAGTGCCGCTCAACTAACCATAGCTGCTACGCTGAAAGTGCCATTAGTAGTTCTCAGTCGTAGTAAGAAGCGCAAGAAGTTTGAGAATCTATACTACCTTAATATAGTTGATTTTTTGAGTCTATTGCCCTAATCATTATTCGGCACATTATTAAACGCCGACTTAATTAGGGTGAAAGCGATTTTGCGCGTCTCTTTATCCGTCTTGGTTTTAAGCTCAGTTGAGGTCGCACCTTGGAAATCCATTCTGTCCATGACATTAGGTAAGCTCTCGAGTACTAAGTATGCGTACTCGACTTTATTCTGGCAGGTTATAAACGCTTCGCCAGTATAAAGCTCTTCGCAGTGTTTCATGGATTGGGTTTTACTAAGATCTAGGGATTTTTGATAGGTAGTTCTGCTCACGAGTTTTTGCTCAAGGGTTGCTGCTGTAGTTTCGTATTTAGCTACTTCTTTGATTGGGTTTTGGTAGTTGAGTACTTGCGCGGCATTGTCTTCGGCACGTGCTGCCACTAGGCTTAAGCCGAATATGGTAATAGCAACAATAAGGCGCTTAGTCCCCATAGTTATCTATTACCCCCGGGATGTTAAGCCTAGGTTAAATGGGGGATATTTCTGGTTCAACTCGATTTTTGGGTATAATTTCGAGTTGTTTTTGTTATAGCTCGATTCAATCGATGTATAACAGGGATAGCACGATTTTATCGCAGAAAATCGTGCTATATGCTATTATATAAGTATGATGTTTGATCCAGTGCTCCCATACAACGAGTTACCTTTATTGCCACCATTAGTTGAGCTTGAAACTAAAAAAATACTCAAAGCAACTATCGCGGCGAGTCGTGCTTTAGCTAAGTTGAATGGTTCAATAAGAAGACTGCCTAACCCGAATATATTGATTAATTCAATTGCCTTGCAAGAAGCGAAGTCTAGTTCTGAAATAGAAAATATTCTAACAACTAATGATGATTTATTTAAAGCTATCGGCTCGGACAGTGAGCTGATGTTTGATCAAAATACTAAAGAAGTTCTTCATTATCAAGAAGCGTTGTGGTACGGATATCAACAACTTTGTCAAAGACCTTTTTTGTCGACTAACTTGTTTGTTGAAATAGTTAGAATGACCAAAAGGATTGATTTTGGTATTAGGGTTACATCTGGAACGAGAATAGCTAATTCTCTAGGTGAAACAGTTTATACTCCCCCTGAAGGGCAGGCAATAATTCGAGACAAACTATC
>JAYVUR010000157.1:0-6678 GCA_043787715.1 Candidatus Melainabacteria bacterium | reverse complement strand
CCTGATGACATATCATCACCACGGCCATCCGTCATCTCATCACTACTATCAGTCATGTCATCCGAAGAACTTGATGCAGAGCTAGCAGCTGCTGTTGCTTCAACTACAGGCTCTTCAACTGAACTTGATTCCGCTGCCGCTTCCACAACAACAGGCTCCTCTACAGAACTTGATTCCGCTACCGCTTCCACAACAACAGGCTCCTCTACAGAACTTGATTCCGCTGCCGCTACAGATGAATCTCTAGACGAGTCCGGTATAGACGAATCATAGCTTGGTGCATCTTCACCAACAATGTCATCACCCTCATCACCACAACTAAGAGTTGAGAACTTAGCTACTTGGCTAGATGATAATGTAGAATATTTAGCACCATAAATAAGTGCCATTTTTTTAATACTTAGTGCTGCCGATTTAATTGCAGCATCACTCACGCGGCCGCTACCTGGTTTGCCACTAACACAAACAGTTAACTTAGGAGCCACACCGATATTTCGGCAAATCGCTAATCCAGATCTATTTCTGCTCACAAATGGTTTGTTTTGTTTTGCAGAGACTGCCTGAGCAGTTGCTATCGCAGCCAAAGCTAGCGCTATCGTTGTGTAACGTTTGTATTGCATGGGGTCTTCCTTTAATTGCCGGGGGGCTATACAGCAAACGAGAATTGCTGTTCATAGTTATCAATCGGCATTGGGGCTAGAAACTTTAGTAAAATAATCAGAAAAGCCGAAAATATGCTAAATTAAGCCATTGTAACGAGCGCCACAGGGACAAACAATGGACGGTTAGCTCAGTTGGTAGAGCATCAGCTCGACACGCTGGTGGTCACAAGTTCAAGTCTTGTACCGTCCACCACTACACCACGGTCGCAGGTGAAACCTTGTACCGTCCACCACTACACCGAAAACGCAAACTGGGTTTTATCGTCAGGGGGCGCAACTGGTTGTTTATCTGCGACTTTAGACTCTTCCGTCATCTCAGCTGAGGCTCTAGTGTAATAATAGTTAGCAAAATTAGTTACTACCTGCAAGCAATGATTAATAGTAGTTTTCAGAGCTTGATTCTTCAGTCCAGACTGTAATAGATCAAGAATCGCAACGATAATATATAGTTTACCGGTAGTGCGAACGACTTTCTTCTCGTGATTAAACTTACCCCAATCAGCTACAGGTGAACCTGCATTGCGGGTAATAGCAGCAGCTGAACGGAATAAATCACAGACAGTTTGAGGTAATTTCAGAAGCTTAGGACCCAAACCTATAATTGGACTTATAAGATTCAACCAACCGCCAAGCAATAGTGTATGTGGTTCTTGCTCTTCAACCTTACCCGGTCGCGGCCAACCTTTGAACACTAGCCTATCTTTACCAAACCAACTCTTAAAGCTAAACAGCTGCTTAGTCATTTGCAAAACTCGAGACAAATGAAACTTAATATCTTCCCAATTAGACTTAGGACTTTCCTTTCGGTTCACCGCAAGCATCATACTAGTAGGCCCACTACTCAAACCACCAGTAAGAAATATATCCTCCAGCTTAGCCCACGGCACAAATAAAACATGCATTAAACGACCAATAGCATCAAAACCCCGCTTAGCCGCAAAAGCAGCGGCACTCTCGATAGCATAACCAGCGGCATTAACAGCTTTAGATACTTTAAGAGCATTATTCTCAAGAAAAGCTTGCAAAGATTTAGGTAGTATTGGAAACACTCTACCAAAAGCAGTGATAGCGTGCAAAGCTGAAGCTGTAATCACACCAGTATGAACTACTTTGCGAGCTGAATCAGCCAGAACCGAATCTTTTGATTGCTGTTTATCGTTAGCTTTTACTTCTGCTGCTTGAACAGCTTCTGGCTTAGTATTAGCTTCAGCAAGCTTAATTGCAGGAATTTCATGACAAGCTGCGCGCGGTTTTTCTGGCACTACAGTAGTAGCACGCGGCTGATTTAGCATTTCAGGCGTGCGTCTATCTGGGCCAGTTTGTGACTGACCGACAGCAGGGTTAGGAGCTTTTAGCGCTTCTGTCTGCAACATATTATCCGATTGAGTAATACTAGTTACTCAGACCGATAATTATACTATGTGTATAGCGATATTTAAGAGATTTATTGCTATTTGCTATCTTACGATGATAACGCCCCCAAATAGCAATTTGGATTATAATTTTATTGTAATAAAATTATAACAAAGCTAGCTATTCAAGCAAAAACATCTGAGCAGAAAGGTGACTTACGTCACGTTTCTGCGCTCTAAGCTGCGGCTGCAAAATATAGGGATCCTTCGCTACGCTCAAGATGACAATATAATGAAATCAGTGCCAATATCATTCGATACTCTAACCACCCAAATGTTAATCGCCTTCATCTTGATTATGTTCAGGGTAATGGCGTTAATGATGACCGCACCAGTTCTATCACGTCATGAATTCCCTATCATGATCAAGATTGGCTTCGCTGGGGTAATGAGCTTCTCTCTCTTCAATGATGTAATCAGTCACAGTAACAATCTTATCCCTACTAACCCCTGGCTACTTAGCATAGTCATTGCTTTTGAGATCGTTATAGGTGCAATACTCGGCATGCTTATTAGTTTGCTTTTTGATGGCATTGCCACCTTCGCGCAAGTGGTAGGAATGCAAATGGGTGGTAGCGCAAGTAATATTTTTGAACCTTCACTGAATACTGGTGCTAACCCGATTGCACAGTTCTATCTCTACGCCTCGCTGTCTATCTTCTTAATACTGGGTGGTTTTTATAATATTTTTGCCGTGCTAGCTAAGAGTTTTACACTAGCCCCGCTTGGTGATATTGGCTTTAATTTTGCAGCTTTTGCGCTGAATTACCTGGATATATTTAGCGCTATATTTATCAGCGCTCTTAAGCTGATGATGCCTCTTCTAGCTGTGATGACTATTACTGATATCTTTGTAGCTCTAGTCGCCAAAATCCTACCCCAAGCCAATATTTACTTCCTAATCATGCCTAATAAGCTGATTCTGGGCATGATAATAATGAGCCTGACTATGGGTGGACTCGCTGCTGGCGTAGAGAACTACGTCGAAGAGGGTCTTCTGGATAATTTTAGTCAGCTCTTTAGCTGATGGCCGACCAAGCAGATCAGGACCAAAAAACCGAAAGCGCCTCACAGCATAAATTGCGTAAAAGCAGAGAGGCTGGTCAAGTAGCGCGCTCGCAAGATCTCTCTGGAATGTCTGGGCTGATCGCGGCGATATTTGCTACTGCTGTATTCCTGCCGCAGATCTCACGAGAAATAAGTATATTATTCGTAGAGTTAATGCAAGATGTCTCGCTTAATGAGATTAGTGTTAACGGTATTCAAGCTGTGTTTTTTCATGTGGTGATTTGCTTTGCAAAAGCCGCTCTACCAGTCTTGCTTATCACTTGGATAGTTACTTTCATTGCCACCACCGCGCAAGTAGGCTTGCAAGTATCCTTCAAGCCATTAGAACCTAATCTGGACAAGGTGAATCCGCTTAATGGCTTCAAGCGACTATTCTCAATGCGCTCTACGATGGCAACCGTGATGGGGCTAATCAAAATGGTCTTAGTGATATTTGTCGCAGGTTCAGTACTGTGGAATAATCGCGGAATATTTATCACTATGAACTTCCAAGATTTACCAGCGATGCTCAGTGAATCAGGAGCTATGATTTGGGAAATCAGTCTCAAAGCCGCTCTAACACTGCTTGTGCTGGGTCTAGTTGATTATATCTATCAACGCTGGCAGTACAGCGAAGATCAAAAAATGACCAAGCAAGAAGTGAAGGACGAATACAAGCAGCTTGAAGGTAACCCCTTCCTTAAGGCGCAAATTAAAGCACGCCAAAAAAGCTTCGCGCAGAAACGCGGCTTGCGCGAGTCGGTGCGCACCGCTGATGTGGTGGTGACCAACCCCTTCCATATAGCTGTCGCTATCAAGTACGATCGTAGCAGTGCTAAATCAGCACCAATGGTAGTAGCCAAGGGAGCTCGCTTATTAGCTGAGCGTATTAAAGAATTCGCCAGAGAGTCAGGTATCGATATAATCCAGAATATTCCAGTGGCACGTGCGCTCTACAAAAACGTAGGAGTGGATAGAGAAATATCGCCAGAATTATATATAGCGGTCGCGGAGGTGCTTGCGATCGTATATTCTAAGAAAGGTAAGAAAGTTTAGCCTTGAATAAGTGAATAAATCTCGGGTACATTAGCAAGCTTAGCTCTACCATTAAGTCCAGCAAGCTCTATAACAAAAGCCGCTCCAGCCAGCTCGCCGCCCACTTTAGTAATTAACTGGGCAGCAGCAGATGCTGTACCACCAGTAGCAAGCAGGTCATCACAAATCAGCACACGTTTATTAGACTGGTCTTGATGATAAGTAAAAGCATCCTTATGAATTTCAAGAGCGTCAGTGCCATATTCAAGCGTGTATTCATGATGCTCAACAGCAGCAGGTAGTTTGCCGGGTTTGCGCACAAGAATAAGACCAGCGCCAAGACGCTCAGCTACAGCCGAACCGAAAATAAATCCGCGCGACTCTAGACCAGCGACATAACCAATATTAGAATCCTTAAAACGCTCAACAATAAGATCTATAGTGGCTCTCAGCGCTTCAGGCTTAGCAAGCAGTGTCGTTATATCCCGAAACAATATCCCCGGCTTAGGGAAATCTGGGATTTCTCTTATCGCAGATTCTATAATCGCTAGCCTGGTGTCAGTCATAGTGTTCACGGGCTCAGATTCTAGCATTAGCGAGGCTTTATCAAGCAGCTAGGGATTATTTGGCAATTTGTAGTATTATATTCCCAGTGAACGTCCAGACCGCCGAGCCCAGCATAAGCGTTGAAACCAAAAAACAGTTTTATGCTGAGCATATTTTTCATGAGCGGCATATGAACTCTTGCCCTATAGGTTGCGAAGGCTGCGCCGTTTCAGCTAGCACTACTAATAAAGGTGCTCTTAGCTACCATCAACTTATAGAAATCTATAAAGAAGCCAAGCAGCTTGGTGTAAGTCTGCGCATAACTAAGGTAGAAGGCTACGATCCTGTCTTCATCAGCTATCCAGACGCGCCTGAAGCAAGTTTCGCTGATACGGTAAGAGCCGCAATTGACTGTGGACACCAAATCATCACCCCTATTTGCACCACCGGTAACTGGAAATCAGAGCGTAGCCGCTGGCAGCTTGAAGAACTGGGTAAACTTGAATCTCGCTACCGCAGCTTCACCTATCCTTCTGGAGCTAGTGGTGATGCTATTGCCCTCTCTATACCACGTGAAATCAGACCTTTCGCTAATGGCAAATACAACTACGAGCTGCATATAGAGAAGCTTCTAGTCGATTTAGACTTGCTTAGCCGCGGCGGCAAGGTAGAAGCTCTCATCTATTACAACAGCGAACTTGAAGGTGATTTAGAGTTTGCCAAGCGCATCAAAACTGAACTATCGACTAAGCTATCCCAGTCACTCACGATTAAACAACTAGCGAATATAGAACTTGTGATTTCTAATTTCAATAGCAACACTCTGCCTGAATCCTGCTTCAGGTACACTAATAGCGTTTTAGTTTCGGATAAAGGTTTTGAGAATATAGATCCGGTTAGTCTTACTTGGGCTGATTAGACCCCGAAATTCCGCTTCCGCCTAGCAAACTCTACAAAAGCAAGTTTAATATCATCAAGCTCTATAACCGCTTTATCAATAAAAACTATCTCTGCATAAGCAGCTTCTTCTAGCACGCGTCCGCGCAAGTTAGATGAACCTTGAAGAATAATCAAATCAGGCGCTGAAGGCACAAGAGCTTCTACGAAGCTTTCGTAGTCTAGGTCTTGATCGAGCAGAGAATCTATCTTAGAGACTAGGCGGGCGCGGGCGAAGTTGTTGTCATCCTGAGTGCGAAGCACGAAGGATCCCTCCACCCCAAGTTCAGTAGCATAAGTAGATATAGCTTCAACTAGAGACTGGTCGCAGTCATCAATTACTAACATTGCATGTTTTAATTTAGTTTCTACTTGCATTACGTTTAATCACCATAGATAGCAGCGGTGGACTAAGAAAAGTAGTCAGAGACACCACCATCACTGCAATAGCATAGAGTTTATCATCCAGAACCCCAAGAGCAAGCCCCGTACTAGCGAAGATTAGACCAACTTCTCCGCGCGGCATCATAGCAATCCCAATTAATAGCCTAGACACTGCCAGCTTAGACTTGAACGCCCAGCCGCTAAGGATTTTACCGAGCATCGCTACCAGCGTTATTATTAGCCCAATATAAACTAAATCTGGATAATTAAACACCGTTAAATTAACCTGCATCCCTGTAACTATAAAAAACAAAGGTACAAGAAAAGCAGTAAAAGGACGAATATAATCTTCTACGCTCTGCTTAGAACCGAAGCCCTCAAAATGCAAAGGGTCAAGCAAGAGCCCAGCAGCAAAAGCACCAACAATAGGAGCTAAACCTGCAAGCGACGCGAAATAAGACATCAGCGCACAAAAGCCCAGAGCAGAAACAGGAATCAAAGTTGGAATTTTAAAAATAGCCAGTGCCTTGAAACCATGATCAACAGCCATACGTCCAGCAGCTATCGAACTTAATAGGAAGAACAAAGCCTTAAAACTAATAAAAGTGATATTGGTTAAACTCAATTCTTCGCCACTAACCAGACTAGAAACCACC
>JAYVUR010000156.1:0-5312 GCA_043787715.1 Candidatus Melainabacteria bacterium | reverse complement strand
CCCCATAATTGCTGGTCTCCTTTTGATCGAGATGACCTTACAATTATGGGCTTTTTATTTGTATTTACTTAAAATTTAACTTCAGGCTGGAATCTAGGGCCCCCGAATTCCGACCAAACTTGTTGAGCGAAGGGATAATCCTCTAGTTCTTTCTACTAAATCCCGTGCTTTCAAGCACTCGGTTTCACTCTGTGCAAAAGCAATAAGAGCTGCGAAAAAATCATTTAATGGCACTTTAATTCAAGCTCTCAGTTTTGGTAGGGGTAAAAACTATTCACTTGTTGCTAATTGTGGAATGGTGGTCTTGCAGTCAACTGCTTCTCCCAATCTGCAGATATCTCTTGGTCAATTGCATAAACTTAAATCGATGGATTTAAGTAAGCTGGAGGAGAGTATTAAATCTAAATCACAGGATTACGATTGTATTGCTTTGGGAAATATGGCTAGGTTGGATGGACATGCTTTGGCTTGTACTCTGGGTGTTCCAACTGATAGAGATTTATTAGAGAAGTATATCCCGAAAGAACAACTACGAGAGATATATGATCGAATTGGTGGAGAGGGGTTACTTGCTATGGTTGAAGAAGCTAGTAAGGTAAGAGTAGATTTTAGTGTCCCATGGTGTAATAATGAACCGTTGAAGGAAGCTGAAAAGATGGAAGGAAGGCATTTGCAAGTGGTTACTGCTGCGATTCAAGCTGTTACTAAGCAAAAGCCTTGGATAATTGGTTTTGCAGCTGAATTTGCAGACTCACTATTAAGAATTAATCCTCAATCTTTTCAACGAGGAACTGCCGTTTAAAGTGGCGTGCCCGAGAGGATTCGAACCTCCGACCCTCGGTTTCGGAAACCGATACTCTATCCAGCTGAGCTACGGGCACATAAAACTTATGGTGATAAAATCACCCCGACAATCCCCTAGAAGTTGGCTATCGCCGTCGCGATTTTAACTGCTTGAGTAATTCTTTTTCTTCACCACTAAGTTTAGTTGGTGTTTCGATTTTGATTTTTACGAAATGATCACCATGCTGGCCATTGCGATTTAGTTTTGGCATGCCTTTATTCTTAATTGTATAAACTTGTCCGAATTGGGTGCCAGCTTTAATTTCAAGTTCGGTTTTGCCAGCTACCGTTTCGATTTCTAGTTTCTCACCAAGAGCTGCATCGGTATAATCGATTTTAAGTTCTGTGTAAATATCTGCGCCATGTCTTTCGAAACGCGGATCTTTTGCGATTTGTAAGATCACATAGATATCACCACTAGGTCCGCCATGTTTGCCGGCATCACCCATGCCGTGTAACCTTAGATGTGAACTATCTTCAACTCCAGCAGGGATCTTGATTTCAACTTCTTTCTCTTCACGTTGTTGTCCTCGCCCTTTACAGCTTGTGCAGGGATTTTTGATAATTTTACCTTTACCTTTGCAGGTAGGGCAAGTTTGACTGTGTCTGATTTGCCCGAGTATAGAGTTTTGCACAGCCACCACTTCGCCGTGACCATTACAGCTTGGGCAAGTTTGCATATCAGCACTTGGGTTCTTGGCACCAACGCCATTGCAGTCCGTGCAATTGATTAGCGGATTGATGCGAATTTTCTTTTTGATTTCGGCTAGTGGATCTAGGAAACCAAGCTTAATAGCTAATTCGTGATCTCGTCCGCGCTCAGGATAGTTAGCTCGGTTACTGCGTCTACCAGCACCAGCAAAACCGGCACCGAAGAAATTAGAAAACACATCACTTAAATCTTCAAAACCTTGACCATGAAAACCTCCATGTCCGCCAAAACCACCAGCACCAGCTTTGAGTCCCTCAGCGCCGTACTGATCATAGAGACTACGTTTCTGAGGATCTTTAAGAGCATCATATGCTTCTCCGACTTGTTTGAACTTTTCTTCGCTACCAGTCTCGGTATTATCTGGATGATATTTGCGCGCAGCTTTTTTGTAGGCTGATTTGATATCTGCCTCACTAGCATCGCGGCTCACGCTTAATAGATCGTAGTAGTCTCCTGCAGCCATTGGCACAGCGATATTCTAGCATTTGACTTTAGAGTGTGGTATTTAGTTATTATTGACTACTGATTTAGGGTCAACGCCAAACATTCTAAGAAACCTTTCAATTCCAAGTGCATCAGCGACTATTCCAAGTTCATCGGCTATTGGTTCTGAAGGAGTAGTCTTTTCTTCATTAACTCCGCCAGGCACACTTAGACTCATTACTCTTGTGTCTCTACCGTCTGGGGTTAAGCGAACAACATGACTGGTTGCGAAGTCTCGATTTCTCCCACCAGGTCTTTTTTGGCATAGACGTAGCTCAAACCCATCCTTATCATGACTTGTAAGTTTAAAACTACCTTGAATATCTAATCCTGGTTTAATTGTTACCATAATTTTTTAAGCTTCTCTGATTACGATAATAGCATGTCTTATTTTTGGTAATTGCGTATTGACATTTTTAAATCTACAGCTAGTAAGTGATAAAGCCCCGCATTATTTTGAAAGCGTTAATCCCACACAAGTCCATGGGTAGAATACGCTTATGGCTAAGAAATTTTTGGTATTTGCTGAGTGTAAAGAAAACGAATCTGGAGTGAGAGAAATCACATCAGGTTCAGCTCAACTTATTAAGTTCGCGGCGCAGCAATCTGGTGGCAATGCGATAGTTGCAATTATCGGTGCTAAAGTCGCTGATGCAACGAAACAATTAAACGCATTAGGTGCAACTAAAGCTTACGTAATCGATAGCCCTGAGCTTGAAGTTTTTAGATCTGAATTATATGTAGCAGAGTTGCTTAAAATCGTCACTGCCGAAAACCCTGATTTGGTTATCGCGGTCAACTCTATTGATGGTGAAGCGTTAATAGCGGTTGCTGGTGCGAAAGCTGGAGCGAATGTGGCGACTGACTGCCTTAGCTATGATGATAGCGGCAAAGTCACTCGCAGTATGTATTCTGGCAAGCTCCTCGTGACTACTGAACTTGCTGCAGGCAAGAAATCATTTATTAGTTTTAGACCAAACAGTATTAAAGTAGACACAGTTGCGGCAGCGAACACTGAAATTGTGAACACTAGCCTTAGTGCTACTGCGACTCTTAAGGTTAGAGCCGTTGAGAAATCTGCAACCAAAGAAATCGCTCTTACTGATGCTGCAGTTATCGTTTCTGGTGGCAGGGCCATGGGTAATTCTACGAACTTCACAGTGCTTAGAGACTTCGCCAAAAAAATTCAAGCAGCTGTCGGTGCTTCACGTGCTGCTGTAGATAGTGGCTATGCTCCTCACAGTATGCAAGTTGGTCAGACTGGTAAAGTTGTCAGTCCTAATCTATATATAGCTTGTGGTATCTCTGGTGCTATTCAGCATTTCGCTGGTATGGGTTCAAGTAAAGTGATAGTTGCTATCAACAAAGATCCAGAAGCGCCAATCTTCAAAAAAGCTGACTACGGAATCGTAGGAGATCTTTTCGAAGTGGTGCCTGCCATGACTGAAGCGGTGGATAGTATTATTAAGTAATCTGGTTGTTGCGAGGAATGTCGCAGCAAGCCATTAGTTTTACTACGGATAAGGACCCGCCACAAGCGGGTTCTTTTGTCTTGTATTAAAATACTAGTTATGCCAGTCAGTAGCAATTTTAGTTATCAATCAGAGACTGTAGTTAATAACTTCGGTGCTCACCCTGAGAATATCCCATTGGGGATGCTGGTGTTTTTTGCTTTTTTTGCTGGATTAATATCCAGTCTTAGTCCTTGTGTTTTAAGTATGTTACCGATGAATCTGGCTTATATTGGTAGTTCTAAGATTTATAACAAGAGCGATGCTTTTAAGCATGCTTCCTTATTCGTGCTGGGAGTTTCGGTGTTAATGGCTTTACTTGGTGCTTTTAGTAGTCTAGCTTTTGCGGTTTTCACTGAATACAAAACTTATATCTATATAGTAGTAGGAGTGTTTATATTATTAATGTCGCTTGCAGTGCTTGAGTGGATTAAACTGCCATTACCGCAGTTAGTAACTAAAATGCCAGAGGCTAATCCATTTGTAATTGGTTTGGTGTTTGCGCTAGTGAGTTCACCCTGCTCTAGCCCAGTATTATTCGCCGTGTTAGGCGCAGCCTCTGCGCTGAATTCTTGGTTGGATGCAATGCTAGTGATGTTAGCCTTCTCTATTGGTTATACCGTGGTGATTTTCTTGGCTTGTTTTTCTGCTGGAATCGTGAAGCAGCTTGCTTGGTTTAAGCAGCATAACAAGCTGGTGATGAATATTTCAGCCGTGGTGCTTGCGCTACTGGGATTGGCTTATATCTATACTGGCATTAAGTCTTGGTAATGAATGCTTAGCATTACGCCCTCAGGGATTGGTCTTGCTCAGTTGGATTCGTGCTGTGAAAAATACGCTCAGAGCCTTGTCGCTGACGGGAAAATGCTCGGGCATCAACCAAGGCATTCTCTTGCAAGAATGCTCTTGGTTGATGATGCTCAAGTGTTCGCGCCCCTTCGCATTTCCCCTACCGCCTGCAGCTCTTCGCTTGTTTTCACTAGCACTCACGCAAAATTCGCTGCGACCAACCCATAAGGGCGTAACGCTAAGATCTTACTAAGAGCTATAATCTTCACTATGCTAGATCAGATCAAGCGAGATCTCAAAGCCAAACTCAGCGACAAACGCTTCAAGCATATTGAATCAGTGGTCACTACCGCTCTTGAATTCCTGTTAGCAGTAGAACCTAATGCTAGTGCAGAGCTTAAGGCTAGAGTGGAGCTGGCTGCATGGCTGCATGACTGTGCTAAAGAATTGAAGAATGATGAGCAAGTAGATCTTGCTAAATATTATGGTATCGAGATTTATCCAGAAGATGAGGCGAGTCCTAATCTTTTGCATGCACGTAATGGTGCTGCTATTGCTGAAGACAAATACGATATAGTCGATCCGCGGGTACTTAGTGCTATTCGTGATCATACTCTTGGTGCGCCTGATATGTGCCAAGAAGCCAAGATATTGTATCTCGCTGATATGCTTGAACCCGGTAGAGACATCAAGATCAAATCTAAAATAGATGCGACTGAGGTTGAGCTTGCTTAAAGCCACGAGCTTGATCAAATGCGTGCTCTAGTGCTATCAAGCAATCTTGATGAAGCTTTACTAGCGGCAATGAATTCTAAGATAACTTATGTTATTCGCAAGCGCCAGCCGATACATCCATTGGGGGTTATGGTAAGGAATAGCTTGCTTAAATAATACTTCAGCAATTCCCGCTTTGACCAAACCCGAATTCCGACTCGAAGTTAAATTTTTAGATTATACTCACTCATTAATTAGTA
>JAYVUR010000155.1:0-1980 GCA_043787715.1 Candidatus Melainabacteria bacterium | reverse complement strand
CCGCGCTAAAGGTCTTGCTTACCGTTAATTAGTTAAGTAATGCGTCTTCTGCACTAACTACACCGTCTTCATCAGATTCGGTCTCTTCACTCATACCTGAGAAATCAGCTAAGTCAAGTCCTGACTGGTTTGCATTACGTGCAGCAATCTCAGCATGTACTTTCATTTCGATTTCTTCTATGAGTTTAGCTTGAGCTTTGAGAAAAGCGATGGAGTTCTCACGACCTTGACCGATCTTCTCATCTTGGTAGCTATACCAAGCACCAGCTTTAACGACGATACCAAGAGTAACAGCCGCATCAAAGATACAACCATCACCATCTACGCCTTTACCGAAGATGATATCGAACTCAGCTTGCTTAAATGGAGGCGCGACTTTGTTCTTCACTATCTTGACTTTAACGTGGTTACCGATTTGTTCACCTTCTTTCTTGATGGTTTCAACTCTACGAATATCCATACGCACACTTGAATAGAACTTCAGTGAATTACCACCAGAAGTAGTCTCAGGCGAACCATACATCACACCGATCTTATAACGGATCTGGTTAATGAAAACGATAATAGTATTAGTCTTAGAGACTATACCTGTAAGCTTACGCAATGCTTGTGACATCAAACGCGCTTGCAGACCGGGAAGCTGGTCACCCATCTCTCCTTCTATCTCTGCTTTAGGCACTAACGCCGCTACTGAGTCTATTACTACTATATCTACAGCAGCAGAGCGCACTAACTGCTCAGTGATTTCAAGAGCTTGCTCACCAGTATCAGGCTGCGCTACTAATAGATCATCAGTGTTAACACCGATAGCCTTCGCGTAAACCGGATCAAGTGCGTGCTCAGCATCTATGATAGCAGCGACTCCACCCTTCTTCTGCACTTGCGCACAGATACTAAGAGCAAGAGTAGTTTTACCTGATGATTCTGGTCCATAGATCTCAATAATGCGTCCGCGTGGAATACCACCGACTCCAAGAGCAAGATCCAGACTCAGCGCCCCAGTTGGCACCACATCTAACTGCACCGCAGGTTTATCACCTAAGCGCATTACTGCCCCCTTACCGAAATTCTTTTCTATTTGTCCCAATGTTAAATTGAGAGCTTGTAACCGTTCTTTCTTACTATTCAATTCATTAGCCATTTCTTTACTGTCCTTTATTACCTTAGCCATTTTCTCTCTCCTTTTGATTTTAGCCTAGCTGCTTGTCCATGAATCACTCATCGCTTTGTTATGCTCCCTCGGCATGCTCATTTACGTTTAGTAAACTCTGCTGCCTCGGACTCGCATGCTTTGCTCTGAACAATTTCAAAACAAGCCCTCGGAGTCACGATACCTATATATGACTCATATATTTATATTAGCATATACCTCATACGAAAGCAAGGGCCTTTACAAAGATTTAATAATTGGATAAGATTCTTGCTAGCTCAGTACAAGGTTAGTACCAAGCCATAAAGCAGATGGTTAATTCCAGTCGCTTAATTTGGCTGGGTTTGTGCTGAATTAAATAAGATGAACAGTAACCCGCTATCTTTATTTCTGGCTGGGGCCCTAGCCGCTAACACTGCAGCTGACGCTTTAGACTTTCCGCCCCTACATCGAGCAATACACCAAGACCCAAAACACGAACTAGTAACCCGCAAAAAATTAAAGCACTTACATGCAAATGTCGACAAATTTAGACAAAGAAAAATAGCAACAGAAAATCGGATTCACTTTGCAACTAAACTAGCCAAAGAAATGGCGGCAGAGAAAACTAGTCTCATTTCAGATTTAAGCAAACCAGAGCCAATTAATAATGAGGTTTTAGTACAACGCACTGATGCACGCGCAAAAGATATAGTCTTAGCCCGTCATTTAGAGCAATGGTGCCAAGTTCCTCAAGCTGCCGAGAACTATCTCAATTACATCAACAATATAGAGCCACTAAAAGCTAGTGTTGCAAAAGCATTATTGGACACTTATCGCTTCGAGAGACT
>JAYVUR010000154.1:0-5738 GCA_043787715.1 Candidatus Melainabacteria bacterium | reverse complement strand
AACGCCAGACTCCTATCACATTAAGACTAGTTAAAGGTGCTTACTGGGACTACGAGACCGCATTAGCCGAACAAAGACGCTGGAACAGTCCAGTCTGGTCAGAAAAAGCCGAAACCGATATTAATTACGAGAAACTCAGTCGCAAACTACTTGAGAATAATAAATATCTAGGAGCCGCTATAGCAAGTCATAACGTGCGCTCACTTGCTCATGCCATTTATTACGCTAATAAATTAAACGTTAGTAATTATGAAATCCAAGTACTCTATGGCATGGTCGATAAGCTCAAAGACTATCTCAGTCAGCAAGGTCACAGAGTAAGAGTCTATCTGCCTTATGGCGAACTGATCCCGGGCATGTCCTATCTAGTGCGCAGGCTACTAGAGAATACTGCTAACGAATCATTCCTCCGGCAAGACTTAGAGGGTAAGAGTGAAGAAACGCTTATAGAAGATCCTTCTCTGGTCTTAGAGCATGCACGCAAAGTTAGCTATTCTGATGACGCTTGCATATTACCCAGCACTGAAACCGAAACTTATATCAATGCAGCTAATAAAGATCTTAGAGACGAGCAGTACCAAAATCAATTATTGAATTCATTAGCTAAAGTTCAGCAAATATACAATGGCGCGGTGACAGTGCCACTAATAATCGCCGGCAGAGAAGTCACTAAAACCAAAACCATAGATTCACTTAATCCCTGTAATAAATCAATACTCGCTCGCATCTCCATGGCAGATCTTAGTGACGCTAAAGACTGTATAGAAAAAGCCCGGATATCAGCTAAGAGCTGGAAACAAGTGCCAGTGCGCTCTAGAGCTGAACTACTAAGGAAGGTGGCACTCAGTCTAGAAGATAGACGAGCTTGGTTCTCTGCCTTATTAGTAAGCGAAATCGCCAAACCTTGGCTAGATGCTGATGCTGAAGTTTCTGAGGCGATAGACTTCCTGCGCTACTACGCCAAGCAAGCTGAAGAATTATTCGACGACGAACATATAGTATCTCTAAGAGGTGAACGCAACTCACTAATCTACAAACCTTACGGGGTAGCAGTAGTAATAGCGCCATGGAATTTCCCACTAGCTATACTCTGCGGCATGACTGCAGCCAGCCTAGTTACCGGCAACACCGTTATAGTCAAACCGTCAGAACAAAGTTCCATTATTGCTTATGAGTTAATAAAATTATTCAAACAAGAACTGGAGCGCAAAGGCGCATCAATAGCGGGGCTTGAAGCTAGTGTTAATTTGCTTAGCGGCTCAGGCGAACTGATTGGCAACTATCTCGTCGAACACCCCGGTGTAAACCTTATTAGTTTCACTGGCTCAGAAGCTGTCGGACATAGCATTGCTACTAAGGCAGCTAGTGCTACTCTGCGCAAACAGGTAATTGCCGAAATGGGTGGCAAAAACGCCATCATAATAGACGATACAGCCGACTTAGATGAAGCTATCCCTGGAATTATATATTCGGCCTTCGGCTACGCCGGTCAGAAGTGCTCTGCTTGCTCTAGGTTGATAGTGACGGCAGGGATATACGATAAGCTCAAAGCTAGGCTAATAGAAGCTCTTAAGGGTCTAGTAATAGGCAGTGCAAGTGATTTTAATGTAGATCTTAGTGCCATGATAGATGCTGAAGCCCATGCACGTATAAGCAAGATTATTGGTGACGGCACTTCGCCTAATGAAGGCTACTATATTAATCCTAATATTATTGAAGTTACAGATTTAGACTCAACACTAGCAACTGAAGAAATCTTCGGACCAGTGCTTGTTCTTATCAAAGCGCGTGATCTAGCTGAAGCAGTGAGCATCAGCAATAATAGCCGCTACGGACTTACTGGCGCTATCTACTCGCGCAGCCCAATTAATATTAGTTACGCGCGAGAAAATATTGAAGTGGGCAACCTCTATATTAATCGTGGTAGCACCGGAGCTACAGTCTCAAGACAACCCTTCGGCGGGCTGAAGAATTCTAGTATCGGCTTCAAGACTGGCGGACCTAATTATCTACTGCAATTCGTGCAGGAGCAGGTGGTCACAGAAAATACTATGCGTAAAGGGTTTGAGGCTTAAGCCTTATATCCACCCGGCACACCTTTAGTAGCAATCACCACAGCATCATGCGGGTGCAGACTCTCTATATGTTTAACATGGATGTGATAATCCATAATCCTAGAATCTTGCTCAAGTACTGACTTGAACTTACGCGCAGCATCTTCACTGAACATCAAATTCTCACCATTCAATTTAGCGAACTCTTGCTCATCTTCACGTTTAACCAGAGCTTGCACTGGAGTCTTGACCGCATCTTCAAGTTTATCAATCAATTCCGAGAAATGAATCACGTCATCTATCGTTTTGAATCTTACGCGCAGATCAGCATAACTGCGTTGTCCGTGAGCTGTTGCAACTTGATTCTCTTCACGGCTAATCCAGTCTGCCACCTCACTAACAGTCGGCGACTTAGACTCGAAGGTCTCAAGGAACTTCTGCTGCAATAATTGACGCGCAAGTGCCGCCGAGCAAGGGCAAGTACTAGAATAACTAATCTGCACAGCCGTCTCCAAGATTAGGTTATGACCATCACGCTCCGCCCTAAGAGTGGTGGGATAGAATCTATAACCCTTCTGACCACTTTTAAGCGAAGGTCTCTCTAATACATAATCAAAAGCAACTTTGGCGCTAGCAGAATAACTTAGTGACTCATGCGACTTAAGAAGAGCTGCGATAAGATCCATCATCGTCTCCATACTAAGTTCAGTATCAGTAAGATGAGTCTTAGCTGCAGCATAGAGCCGAGACATATGTATACCCTTAGCGTGTGGATCATCAAGACTAACGAACAGATCTATGCGTGCAGGAATTTGATTAAGCTTGCCGCTTACATCACGAATCAAGACCGGCTGCTCTATCGCTTCCATGCCAACCTTATCTAAGGTGCCGGATTTAGAGGCTGTACTCTCCTTCGCTATATCTGGTCTTGCCTGATTAAGCTTCTCAGTGATAGACATATTAATAATATTAGCAGCAGCAAGGATAATATTGTATTAATTAATTGCTACAATGGCTATTGTGAGCGGATTTAATAGCATCCAAGAAGCCATTCTCGCCCTTAGAGCGGCTGAAACTATCATAGTAGCCGACGACAAGTCGCCTAGCTCCCGCGGCTTCATGCTGGCGCTAGCTGAATCGATTAGCGCTGGTACCATCAATCTAATGGCAACTAAAGCTAGGGGTTTAGTTTGCTTGGCTCTTGATTCTGAAATTATTAGCAAACTTGAACTCAGCGAGATGGCTGAAAATATCAGAGCTAATCAAGAAACTTTCACCGTAAGTATAGATGCTGATCTTAAGTTCGGCGTCACCACCGGCATCAGCGCTCAAGACAGAGCTAAGACTGTGCAAGTAGCAGTAGCCAATGATGTTAAAGCTAGTGACCTTAGAAGACCGGGGCACGTGTTTCCACTTGCGGCTATTGATGGTGGTGTACTTAAACGAGTTGGTCAAGCTGAAGCTGGCACCGATCTAGCTAAGCTGGCTGGCTTCAAAGCCGCTTCAGCAGTCTGTTCCATACTAAGAGAGGATGGTGAACTGGCTGAACTCTCAGACTTGCATGCGCTTGCTAAGGAGCTAAAACTTAAGATCATCAACCTCGCCGATCTAGTTGCTTATCGTTTGCAGCATGAGCGCTTCGTACATCGCATGGTAGATGTAAGCTTGCCCAATAAATTCTCTGAAGAATTTAGAGTCTACGCTTATCGTGATGCGCTCAGCAACAATGAACATATAGCTCTGGTTTTAGGTGATGTCGAAAATTCTTCAGAGCCGGTCTTAGTGAGAATGCATAGCGCCTGCTTGGTTAGTGATTTATTCGGCAGCCTTCGAAGTGATGATGGCGAGCAATTACGCGCTGCCCTGGAGACAATAGTGTCAGTAGGTTCGGGGGTACTAGTCTATCTACGCGATGAAGGCAGGGGGCTCGGTATAGTTAATCAACTGCGCGCGTATAAACTACAAGACGAAGGTTATGACACCATAGAAGCCAATACTAGATTAGGCTTGGCTACTGACTTGCGCAACTTCGGGGTCGGCGCACAAATACTTACTGATCTTGGTTTATCTAAGATACGATTATTGACCAACAATCCTAAGAAGATTACTGCACTAGAAGGTTACGGACTTGAAGTGACAGAATGCGTGGCTATTAATATAGCTGCTAGTAAGCATTCAGAGAACTATCTCAATAGCAAAAGAGAAAAACTAGGTCACCGGCTATGAGCATCACGGTGCTAACTGCTTATGATTTCAATACAGCAAGAGCCCTAACTGAAGCGGGCGTGGATTATATATTAGTCGGCGACAGCCTCGCGATGGTGGCACTGGGCTACGAGAACACCACACTAGTAACCGTAGATGAGATGCTTAGCGCTACGGCGGCGGTGGCGAGAGGGGTGAAAGCTTGCAATGAACGACATGTCATCCTGAGCGAAGCAAAGGATCCCCATGCTGCCACCCACAAGGGATCCTTCGCACTGCGTGCTCAGGATGACCACAAACCAGTGATTATTGCTGATCTACCTTATAAAGCAATATTTACTGGTCATTGCGACGAAGCAATCCATTACCCAATCAGCGAGATAGTCACAACCTGTAAGCACTTCATCGCCGCCGGCGCTAATATTATCAAAATCGAAAATGCTAGACCGCTTAGTCTTGAGATTATCCGCGCCCTGCGCGCTGAAGGCATAAGAGTGATGGGACATATAGGCTACACTCCGCAAGATATAGATCTCTTCAGCAAATCCAAAATCATTCGCGACGCTGATGCTCTGCTGCACGATGCTAAAGCACTTGAAGCTGCTGGCGTAGAGAGTATGGTGCTGGAGATGGTGCCGCTTGAGATAGCCCGCGATATTACGATTGCCTTAAATCCTAGGACGACCGAGATAAGTCAATCGCGTAAGTCCTGCGTGCCGACTATAGGTATAGGCTCTGGTCCTCACACTACAGGGCAAGTACTAGTCACTGATGATATGCTCGGGCGCTATAACCTGATTAATCCTAAGTTCTTGCGCAGGTACGGACAGCAATATAATGAAACCGTGTCAGCCGTTCAGTCCTATATTAAGGATGTAAAGGCTGGGGAATTCCCGCAGCTTCAGGAGTCTTATACTTAGCGATAGCATCCAACCACGCAAACATAGCATCTGGATTCTGTGATGCGCTGACTAATGAATATACTGGTGCAATTAACTGTCCCTGGCTTGCTTGCGCCTCAACAACACTCAACAACTCAGCTGCACTGCGAACAGCCTACAACAGAAATGTTTTCATCAGCTCTAGGAGCTTCCGCAGAGCCTATAAAAATTTCTTTTGAACCTATGCTAGCACTCTCAAATAGCTCTGCAATCGCTTTAAATATAAACTCATTTGCTTTATTATTTCTAGCTACCGCGATTTTATCACCTGATGATACAGCTTCTTGGATGGCCACAGCGACTTGACTAGCTAACTCTTGAGGAGACTTGTTAGCTATTGGTTGAATTGTAAATCCACCTATTTTTTCTACGGCCTGCTCTACATTACCCAAAAAATGACTTCTGTCCAAAGAAGGGAAGGTACTAGCAACAATAACTCTATCAGCAATTCCCGCTTTAAGCAGAACAGCAGTAAAGAATAGGGCAGTAGCCTAGTTTAGACGGTCTTGAAAGTATTTTAAAGAGCTAATTTTGTTTT
>JAYVUR010000153.1:0-3010 GCA_043787715.1 Candidatus Melainabacteria bacterium | reverse complement strand
GCTTCGCGGCAGGAGGGAGAGTCGAACACTGAGCAGGTTGGTTTTGGTATAGCACCGCGTATTAATGCTGCTGGTAGGTTGGCCGATGCGACTAGAGCGGTTGAGCTGATGATTACTGATGATAAAACTAGAGCCGAGCAGTTGGCTGCTGAGCTTGATGCTGAAAACAAAGAAAGACAGATCTTATGCCAGCAGCATACTGAAGAAGCTCTTGATCTTGTGGCTGCAGAGATTGACTTGACTGAAGATGCTTGTATTCCACTGGCTAAAGCAGCTTGGCATCATGGAGTTATCGGTATAGTAGCAAGCAGGCTCTTAGATAGATTTCATTTACCAGTATTTATTATGACTATTGAGGGTGCTATTGCCCGCGGTTCTGTGCGCAGTATTAATGTTGATAATCTTGATATCTATGCTGAGATGACTGAGATTCAGAATCAGTATCAGATTTTTGATAAATTTGGTGGTCACAGTATGGCTGCTGGATTCTCTTTGCAAGCTAATCGTGTTGAGGAGTTTAAGCAAATACTTAAGCGGCATTTTAAGCAGCGCTTTGCTGCGCAGAATCTTGCCAAGATTCTTAAAATAGATTCAGCCTTGTTGCTTAGTGAAATTGGTTTTGATTTTATAGAGCGTATTGAGGGTTTAGCTCCTTACGGAGTTGGTAATCCAGCACCTTTGTTCGTCGCAGGTCCGCTTAAGATTCGTTCATGGCGCAGTCTTGGCAAGGATGCTAAGCATATTAAATTATTCTTGAATCAAGAGACTACTGTTGGTGGCATTAAAATTCCGCCGAATAATAGAACTTATGAAGCTTTGTTGTGGAATAGAGCTGAAGAGTTTCTTGAATATATAGCTGATGGTGCTGAAGAATTGGTTGTATTGTTTAGCGTTAAGGTTTCAACGTATCAAGGCGAGAGATCTATTCAGTTAGAGCTCAGAGACTGGAAAGCCGCTAGTGAAGTTGATCCAGAGTTGTTTGTTAGGTTTCAACGTTTTTGCTATAATTCAACTAGCGTATGAACCTCGCATTTCTATTTCCCGGTCAAGGCTCCCAATCACTAGGCATGGGTAAATCCCTCTATGAGACTAGTGCTAATGCTCGTGAGATATATAAGCTTGCTGATGAAATATTTGCTAAGCAGAATCCCGGTTATAAGCCACTTAGTGAAGTGGTGTTTAATGGTCCGGAAGAAGAATTGAGGCGTACTATTTATACTCAGCCTGCGATTATCACTCTTAGTTTGGCTTTAGCTTCAGAACTTAAAGCTAAAGCTATGAAAGCTACGCTTACTGCTGGTCATAGTCTTGGTGAGTTTGCTGCTCTCTATATGGCTGATGTTATTAGCCTAGAGGATACGCTTAAACTTGTTGCTCTTAGGGGTTCTTTAATGGAGACTGCTCCTGCTGGTGCAATGGCTGCTGTTATTGGGCTTGAAGATACAAGGCTCAATGAGATTATTGCTAATATCCCTGATCTTGCTGTGGCAAACTATAATGCCCCAGATCAGATAGTTATCACGGGTACTAGTCTTGGCGTGCAAGCTGCTGAAGCTGCAATTACTGCTGATACGACGATTAAAGCCAGATTTATTCCTCTTGTTGTGGGCGGGGCTTTTCATTCGCCATTAATGCAGCTTCCTGCTGCTAAGTTTGCTGAAGCTATTGATGCTGCCATTTTTAGAGATGCTAGTATTCCTGTAATTCAGAACATTAATGCTAAAGCAGTTACTAAGGCTGAAGAGCTGAAGACTAATCTCAAGCAGCAGATGACCGCTGCTGTGCAGTGGACTAATACTGTTAGAATATTATTAGAACAAAGTAATAATATTAGTGCTATTTGGGAAATAGGGCCGGGTAAGGTTCTTAATGGACTGGTGAAGAAGCAGGATCGTAGATTCCCTGTCATTAACATTGATTCGCTTGAGCAGTTCGCGGCGGCAGGTGTTTAAATGAACATGAAAGCAGCCTATAACTGGTACCCAGGGCATATAGCCAAGGCCGAGAAAGAACTCAAAGAGAAAATGAAACTCATTGATGTCATCATCGAACTTAGGGACGCGCGCGCCCCCTATGCTACTGCTCATAAGGATCTTAGGGCTTGGGCTGGAACTAAACCAATAATTCTTGTTTTGAATAAATCAGATCTCGCAGATCCCTTAGCGCTTAAAGAGTTTAGGGATAATTTTAATAAGGCTGATTATGCATCGGAAGTTTTTTTCTTCAATGCCAAGAATATAGTTGCTAATAATATTAAGACAGCTAAGGTTCAGGATCTTATTAAACTATTGGATAAGATTGCCGTACCGATTAGAGCGAAGTTCGAAGCTAAGGGTGTGCGCAGTAGACCGGTTAGAGTAATGGTAGTTGGCTATCCTAACACTGGTAAATCTACTCTGATTAATAAACTCTCCAGTTCTAAGAAAGCTAAGGTGCAGAATAAACCTGGTGTTACTCGCAGTCAGCAATGGGTGGATGTGGTGAAGAATGGTCATGCTGAAATCAAGTTACTCGATACGCCCGGTATTATTCCGCCGAAGTTCTACTCTGAGCAGCAAGCATTGATGCTCGCTCTTTGTAACTGTCTTGGTGACAAAGCCTTCGATCATGTGCTAGTGGCAAAAGCGGCTATTGAGCATATTGATAAGCATTATCATCAGGCTTTAATGAAGCTTTATAAGGATGAACTGAGTCTTGAAGCGCTTGCTGAGAGATCTAAGCTTGAACTCGATAAGATGGGGCGTAAGATTATTCAAGACTTCAGGGATGGGCGTATGGGGCTTGTTAGTCTTGAAATATAATAGGGTTTATGAAGCTTAATAAATGGTCTTTAACAGTAACATTGCTTGTTAGTGCTGTTATCTCATGGCAAGTAATAGGCCCAATTCTTAATGATAATACTGTGGTACAGGATGATTTTCGTCAAAGTATGTTTTGGTTGTGGCGAAATTGGGATCATGACTTATTTAAGAATGATTTTCTTACAAGTTTGTACCAGAGCCAGATCTTT
>JAYVUR010000152.1:0-12801 GCA_043787715.1 Candidatus Melainabacteria bacterium | reverse complement strand
GGGGTGCTCTAGCTAAGGTGCATTACGTCAATCTTATCCGCCAGGATAATATGACCAATATTATCCTGGAAGACAGTTCTACGGGCACGCACATAGCTGTTTGTTTGTTTAAGGATGAGCCGGGTATAAAACAAATTATTGAGCTGATTAAGAAACCGGCTAATAAGTGTTTAGCGCTAATGTTCTTCGCGCCCAATTACAGTGCTGAGATTGTTGCTAATCTTGAGGCTAAAATTAGCTCTGATAAATACGCTGCCGAGATTAGCAAAGGATGTTCGATGGGTTTGTTTGGCCATGAGCAGTTAAATAATGCCTATAAGTTTAGAATGCTATTACCGTCTATGCCTCGTCCCCAAGAAGCTGTTATTAAACCATGCTAGAATTTTCTTCGTTATGTTTTCTTTTATTAAAGGCCTAGCTTTTGGTTTTGCCCTATTATGGATTCTTATTAAGCTTGGCGATAAGGGTGATTAAAAGAGTTTTGCGGCTAGTTGATTAACTTCGCTTCGCGTGCGCCCAGCATCGAATTTGTTATTAGTATTCGCTGAGCTTTATGCAAGTCTTTGGCGGGATAGAAGCCTTGCTTCGCTCCCCGCAATGACTGCGCGCGCATAGTACCAGCTAATATCCCAGTCTCTAGATCTGGCGTATGCCAAGCGCCACCAGCATCTTGCCAAAATATATTAGTGTAAGAACCCTCAGCGATTTCGCCTCTCTCGTTAAGCCATATCACTTCATCGCAATCAAGTAAAACATCGCTAAAATCTTCTCGCTTATTGGTTTTATGTCTGTTGAGTGGATTAGTGGATAGTGAGTGGTAGCGCTTGGGGTTAAGCAATTTGATTTTAATTATATAGTTTGGGTCTTGGAAGCGAGTATAAGGTTCTAAACTATATAAAGCGTGTTTGCCTTGGATTTGGCCGGATGCTGCTTCTGGATTGCTTTCTAGGGGGATTGTAATTTTTAGTTTAGCAGAAAGGTGACTTACGTCACGTTTCTGCGCTGTGGCATGGGGATCCTTCGCTTCGCTCAGGATGACAATAAGTTCCTCCGCAATATTAGCCGTAACACCTTCTTTGCCAAAATACTTAAGGCTACTAGAGAGCCTTGCTAGATGCGGTGCCAGATCATAATTACCCTCATGGTCTATTTTGATAGTTTCAAACAGTTCTAACATCCGATCGCCTCAATTATTTTATCGGCTTTAAGCCTAGTCTCAGCCAGCTCTTCTAATGGATCACTAAGAGAAGTAATGCCGCCGCCGACATGAAATGATATTTCAGCGCTGCGCTTGTCGATAACAATGGTACGAATAAGAATACTGTATTCTCCGTAGCCATTTTGATAAGAACCCAAGACCCCAGTGTAAGGCCCTCTAAGACAGGGTTCTAGCTCGCGGATAATTTCCATGCAGCGTATTTTGGGCGCGCCAGTAATAGAGCCACTGGGGAATATCGCTTTAAATATCTCATTTAGATCTGGGTTACCATCAGCAAGTATATATTTATGATCCAGCTCGCAAGCAACAGTAGAGACTAGATGTTCTAGATTGTTGAATTTTTCTGCTCGCATTAAATCTTCAACCTCAACGCTGCGCGGCTTAGCGATACGCCCGAGATCACTGCGCTCAAGATCTACTATCATGATATGCTCAGCCTGATTCTTGGTTGACCTAAGCGTGGTGGTGTCGCCGAGCTTGGCCGTGCCCTTAATTGGCATAGTGCTGAGTTTAAAACCATCTGCGATCTTCTCTATACGCAAAAAACATTCTGGTGAGCTGCTGATAATAATATAGCTAGCGCTTTCAGCAAGAGTGCTATACCTTGCTGGATTGCTTTTTAGTAGCCGCTGGTGCACGTGAGCCGCAAGCCCTCTTAATTCATCTAGGCTAGTCAAAGAATGTTTGATTATATATTTGCGACTAAGATTTACTTGATAAACATCACCTTCGCGAATATAATCCTGGACGCGAATCACCCCATCGGTGAAAAGACGCGGCTCTGGTTCTACTAGTTCTAGTTTGGCTATTAGCGGCTTGGCTATTAGCGGCTCTAGGTTTTCTATGCTGCCTTCGTAGCAATATAGTGAGCTGCATGGGGGTCCTTCCAGCCACGCCTTCGGCTCGCTGTTAGGATGACGCTTCGCGTCACTTATCGTTGCTTCGCTCGCAATAATGCCAATTTTTCTTCCTGGTGTGTGGATCGCCACGTCGCTACGCTCCTCGCGATGACGGTATTCGGTGGCGGCATATCTTCACCGAAGCCTCACCAACAAACCATTTAGCGTTAATAACAGGTTTGTGGATTTGAATAGTCACCGCTTGCACCTTGGTGAAACGCTTGAATAATTCATTGCAAACCTCAGTACACAAGTGTTCAATTAAGTGAAAAGGTTTAACCATGGTTACTTCTTGCACTGCATGCGAGATGTCCACATAGTTAATGGTGTCAGAGACCTTATCGCTGGTGCCGGCTGCGCTGAGATCAAGATCCAACTCTAGATCAATATGCACGCATTGCCCGCGTTCGCGCTCCTCGTCATAAACGCCGAGCTTGCAGTAACATTCGATATTTTTGAGATGGATTTGATCTAACACTTATTGAGCAAGGATTTCTGACTTCAGCTTCTTCAGACGTTTATTGAACTCCAAACCTAGATCCCATGCGCCTTGTAGTTCTTCTTGTGAAGCTGAGAACTTACGCTCCAATTCTTCACGTTGACGCTCAAGATTAGAGCATCTCTCGTTAAGCCTGTTTAGTTCATCGTTGTTAATGGTCGCCACTACCGGCGTTGCTACTATTTGCGCAGCAGCGTTTTTAGCTTTTTGCAATTCAACTTCTAGAGCCTTGGCTTTCTCGTTGCTAATTTCAAGTTCTTCGCGCTGACGCTCAAGAGTTTTTTCTAGCTCTTTAATGCGATTAGATTTCTCGTTAAGGTGAGTTTGCAGCTTGGCGGTCGGCTCCTTATTCTCGGACTTGTCGATTTGGTTAATAGCCTTAGCAATAGCAGATTGTGCTTCTCCAAGGGTAGATTTATCTACTCCGGCACCAAGTAATTTCTGCAAGAAACCAGCTTTAGTGTTGATCTCGCGCAATACAGCAGTTTGAGCGTTTTCTAATAACGATTTGAGATCTTTAGACATGTTCCAGCTCCTTTATTTCAACAGCCGCTATTGGATTAAGTAGTTTAATACCCATGCGTCTTTGACTAGGATTAAGATTACTGATCTCGGCTTCTATTTCAGTGCCAATCTCCGGAAACTCCTGTCCTTCGGCGAAGTTAGATTTATGTAGCAGAGCTTCTATGCCCGGTAATATTTCAACAAAAACGCCAAAGTCAGCCTTCGTAATGATCTTGCCATTTACTTTAGCACCGAGGGTTATAAACTCTGGTAATACCGTCCACGGGTCTGCTTGAGCTTGTTTGACGCTCAGCCCGATCTTCTTATTGTCGGTATCTACCCTGAAAATCTTAGTAGTGAGAAGGTCGCCAACGCTAACGACATCAGCAGGTTTTTTGAAGCGCTTCCAGCTAAGTTCCGATGCTGGGACTAGCGCATCAACGCCACCAACATCAACAAAAACACCAAAATCAGCAAGACGTACAACCTTGCCGGTTATAGTTTGACCAATACTAAGGGTGCGCATTACTTCTTCAAGATGGGCAGCTTTTTGTTCTTCGCTGATACTGCGATTATTAAGTATGATTTTGTTCTTGCTGCGATCCATCTCTTCAATGCGAGCAGTGATATGCTTGCCGAGCCAATCATTTTGTTCAAGCCCAGCAAGAGGACCGTAGTGACTATCTATGTACCTAAATGGTACGAAAGCTAACTGTTGCGTGGCTTGTATTTCTACTTCTACGCCGCTTTTAACTAGGCGTTTAATTAAGACATCAAGGTTTTGTCCTTGCAATTCTTCAAGCCTCTGCCAATTTTTTGTGTTTTCGATTTCGCGGACGGATAATTTATAAACCCCATCCTCGCCTCCAATAACACAAGCTTCTAAGCGGTCGCCTGAGTTATAAATAGCAGAACCTATTTCCTGGTTGGGAATAAAAGCCTCATAGCTTTTGTTGAGATCAAGGTAAAGCCCACGTGAGTTGCGAATTAATACGGTAGCGCTAACTATTTGACCTGGTTCAGGTTTGTTTTCTTTACGCTCTAGTAGTATTTCCGCTTGTATGATTCCGTGGTCTTTTGACATAGTAGGTTTCCGTTGTGTATAGATGATTTTAGCTTATTTGCAGCTAGTTTATTTGTGTTTAGCCGCGGCCTCAAAATAATACAAGGAGCTTAAGCCCAAACCAATGGCTATTCCCATATAAATGAAACCAAAAACATTAGATGAGTCATAACCTATTTCGCGTAAATGTCGTAAACCAAGCCCAAGTCCAATCATAATTGCGATCATTGCCGTGCCGCGTTTGCCGTATATTATTAGCCAGCCAAATAAGTAATGTAAAGGATTTTTGTTATCCACCCTATCAAGGTTGCCGATATTACGCTCGCTCGCTTTGCGCAAAACAGTGCGCGCCTTAAGAGCGCCGATTATTAAAGAGAGTATTAAAAAACTAAGCTGCCATTGTGGTGGATGGAAGTAAGGCTGCAACCAATGCCAGCCGCGATTGGCTATCCGTGCAGCTACTAGTAGCCACATGGCGCCAGCAGCAATAAGACTAAAACGACGTGGGGTCATGCTGAACTACTCTAGCATAAGCTAGAATTAGCCCTCGGAGAAAGAACTAATGAGAATAGGTTTACTAACAGGTGGCGGTGATTGTCCGGGTTTAAATGCAGTAATAAGAGGCATAGTCTATAAGACTATTAAGCAATATGGTTCAGAAGTTGTAGGCTTTAAATACGGCTGGAAAGGTGCTGTTGAAAATATCACCACGGAACTTACGCTCGCTAACACCGAAGACATTGTTCGCGAAGGCGGCACTATTCTTAAATCATCTCGCACTAACCCTTTCAAGATAGAAGGCGGAGCAGAGGCGGTGATCGCTACTATGAAAGCTAATAAGCTTGATGCGCTTATTGCTATTGGTGGTGAGGATACTTGCGGCGTCGCATCTAAACTCTACGATAAATACAAAATCAATGTACTCGGCGTACCTAAAACTATCGACAACGATCTTAGTGGTACTGATGTGACTTTCGGCTTCGATACTTGCGTAAATATCGCAACAGAAGCGATAGACGCACTGCACACTACCGCTTGCTCGCACGAGCGCGCGATAGTCTGTGAAGTGATGGGACGTCACGCTGGCTGGATAGCCGAGTGGTCTGGTATTGCTGGTAACGCGGATTATATTCTGGTGCCAGAAGAGGAAGTTAATATTGATGAGCTTTGCGATAAGGTGAAGCAAGCTTACGAGCAGCAATCTTACGCGATTATAGTTACGGCTGAAGGCGCTAGACTCTCTGGTGAGGACATCACCAAAGACACTGAATTAGATGCTTTCGGGCATGTGAAGCTCGGCGGCATTGGCGAGCATCTTGCTAAAGTCATAGAAGAGCGCACCGGTATTGAGACCCGTTCTACAGTATTAGGTCACATACAACGCGGCGGCAGACCATCTGCCTTCGATAGAGTGCTCGGCACAAGACTTGGCTGCAAAGCTGCTGACATGGCACATGCCGGTGAGTGGGGCAAAATGGCTGCGATAGTCGGTGTTGAAACTAAAGCTGTGGATCTTAGCATAGCTGTGGGTTCACTCAAAACGCTTGATATGCGCATACATGAAGATGCCAAGTTGTTTTTTGGTGGGAATAAAGTTAAGCAGGCGGTGTAATGGTAGCCAAGCTCATATACGGCGAGATAAATATAGATCCGCTAATAAGAGCAGCGGCGACTTTTGATGAGTTCAATGCAGGCGTAGTTACTAAGCGCGATAAGACTGCTGTTATTAAAGCGTTTGAGTATTGCTATGAGCTATCATGGAAGACTCTCAAAAAAATTCTTGATTACAAAGGCATAGAAGCTATTGGTTCGCGCGACGTATTTCGTGAAGCTGCTAAGGTTGGCTTAATTGATGACCCTGAAATATGGTTTGGCTTTATTGAAGATAGAAATCTTAGCTCGCATACTTATAATGAAGATACAGCCAACGAACTTTATCAAGGTATGAGTGGTTTTCAAGCTGAGCTGCATAAGCTTCTTAATAAGCTAAATGGTTTAGATGTTTGATATTAAGACCCAGCACTTAGATATGATTCGCAAGATTCTTGTTAAGTATCCTTATAAGTTTTTTGTTTTCGGTTCCCGAGTAAAAGCTACTAGTTCTAAGTTTTCTGATTTGGATTTGGCGTTTGAAGATGAGATTCCTAAAGCCACAATAGCTTTGATTCGCGAAGAGTTCGAACAGTCAAACCTGCCTTATAAAGTGGATTTGATTGATCTTAAGACCTGCTCGGAAGATTTTAAATCGCTGATAGCCGGGGATCTCAAGCTGTTTAGTTAATCTTCATAAGTGTGCGCAAGAGGTTGCACCCTGACAAAACCGATATTTTTGACCAAAACTCCTAAACCAGAGTATTGGTTTTTGCGAGTTTGCACAGCGCTTCGTGGTCTGTTACTAGCCCTACCGCCTGCAGATAGGCGTAGCAAGTAGTTGCGCCCATAAACTTAAACCCGCGTTTCTTGAGATCCTTAGCTAGTACGGCAGCAAGCGCAGTGCCATCGCGCAGTCGTTTCACCCGGTATTGTTCTAGGTAGCGCGCATAAGAGCCGAATTCTTTTTGCAATTCTAGAAATCTAGCAGCGTTGTTAATTGCCGCTTCAATTTTGCCGCGGTGGCGAATGATGCCCTCATCTTGTAGTAGACGCTTGATGTCCTTGCTACTGAAGCGCGAGACTTTGCGCGGGTCGAACTTTGCGAAAGCTCTGCGGAATCCTTCGCGGCGCTTAAGTATAGTTAGCCAATTCAGTCCAGCTTGAAAAGATTCTAGAATAAGAAACTCGAATAATATATTATCCTTGTTGACGCGTCTGCCCCACTCATGGTCGTGATAGTCGATGTAGATTTGGTCTTTAGTTACCCATTTGCATCTTGTAGTGGATTGTTTCGCTCCGCTCACAATGACAGTTTTCGCACGAAGTTGTTTCGCTTCGCTCGCAATGACAGTCTTAGTCATCGCGCCACCTTCACCATATTTAGCACTTCTTGCCACTCAGTCTTAGTTACAGGTTGTATAGATAGCCGCGAACCGCGCGCTAATAATTTCATGTCGTGTAGTTTAGGATTATTGCGCAGTTGTTCAAGAGCGATTAATGGTAATTCGCTTGCGAACTCTACATCCACAAGATACCAGCGCGGCTTTTCTTCTGTGCTTTTTTCGTCGTAGTATTTAGAGCGCGGGTCGAATTGGGTAGGGTCTGCGTAAGGTTTAGATGCGATGCGACAAATACCAGCGATGCCAGAGGGGCTCGCATTACTGTGATAGAAGAAAGCCTCATCACCAACTTTCATTTCACGCCACATATAGTTGCGTGCTTGATAATTACGCACTCCATCCCACATATTACGTTTGATGCGCTTGAGGTCTTGAATAGAAAATGCCTCAGGTTCAGATTTCATTAGCCAATATGCCATGAGCTTAATTATATCCTGCCACTAGAGCCGCTTCTCCGGCGTGCTTCGCTAGCATCTCAGCTTGTTTCTTGCCGCCAATAAAATCCCAAGGGTGCGCAGCTCCTTCAGCCCAATTATTAAAAACAAAATGTCTGTAGCTTTCTGCGTCTAGTAGTTTTTTGTAAATATTAGCGCCAGTGTTGCCAGATTTATAGACCTTAATAAATAAATCAGCCAGTGAAGAATCACCGCGCGAGATTAATGCTTGCACTTCAGCCCATTTATAACTTTCGGCGCGCACTTCTATATTAGCTTTCGCTAGGCTGCGCTTAAATAAATCTAGTTTCTTCTCAGCACTTTTATCTATGCCAAAATCTTGAAAAGGAGTTTGCGCCTTAGGCGTAAAAACACTGCAACCCCAGATAAGTTTGATTTGTTTATATTTGCTGCGCAAGTTCAATAATAAATCTATAGTCGCTTGAATATCCTCATCGGTCTCATAAGGCAAGCCGACCATGCCGTAGAACTTCACCGAGCGCAAACCAGCTGCTGAAGCTGCTTCTACAGCAGCGTAAATAGCTTCTTGTGGTAGTTTCTTATTAATAATATCTCTTAAACGCTCAGAGCCGGATTCTATAGCTATAGTTAGATTATCTACGCCAAGGGTTTTAAGCAGCTCACAAATCTCAGGGGTGATAGTGGTAGCGCGCATAGAAGCTACTTGTACGCGCAAGCTTGGCTGAATTGAAGTTTTGCGCTCAACTAACCATTTGAGTAAATCCGTAAATTCAGGATGCTGCGAAACACTAGCACCTAATAGCCCGAGGTTGCTTGTATGCTGCAGTAAATATTCTGCGCGCGGAATAAGATCACCATCAAGATCAGGCGTGCGAAATGGTAAAGCCAAATAACTAGCAAGACAAAAACGACATAACTCCGGGCAACTGCGTACCACCTCTAGTAGAGCAGTGTCTGACCATGCTGCATCTGGTGCTATGACTGAACTATAGGCAAGCTGTTTAGCAGAGCTGCGAGCGCGTTCGATACCGCGTTTAAGGCTAGGCACATAAACGCCGGGGATATTAGCCAGTTTCTCTAAGTCTCGCCCGCAAGAGAGCACCGAGATAATCTCAGGGATAGTATCTTCGCTATCACCAATAGTAATGAAGTCGAAAAATTTAGACCAAGGCTCAGGGTTGGCACTCAAGACAGGTCCGCCGCCATAAACAAGAGGGTGCTCAGGTCCGCGCTCGCCTGCAAGTAGCGGCACGCCAAGCTTATTGAGAATAAATAGTAGATTAATAAAATCCAATTCCCAAGAAATAGAAAAACTTAGCAAATCTACTTGTTTATCGTGAATTTCATTAGAGTTAGTAAAGTATCTGGTCGTATGCGTGCGCGGGTCAGAAGCAAAGAGCTTGAATACAGTCTGGTAGCCAAGGCTAGCCATGCCGACTTCATAAGTATTGGGGAAGCAATTGATTACCCGCAGTCCGCCGCCTCGAGCTCTATTGAATAGTAGGGTTTCATTGTGCAATGTTAGTAAGTATAGCGATTGTGCTAGGCTTGTTATCCTAAATGCCACTCACCCCTTTGGTTAGACCCGCAAGCACCCTATTAGAAAAGAATAGTGCTATAAATCATGCAAGAATTATTGCTTATTGTGATGCACAGAATCCTGGGCACAATGAAGCGAAACAGGGCTTTACTCACCATACTTATTTCAAGCAGCTAGAAGCAGTTTTAGAAGAGCTGCCTATGAAGCTACTTTCTCAACCAGAAGCCGATGTTTTTGTTCAAGAATATTGTCCCTTAATGCTCGATTGGATTCAAAGATTAATAGAGTTAAAGCAAATTCAACAGCCCTATATTAAAGAAACAAGACTCCCTAAAAGAGATGGCGGTGGGATCGTCTCAGGGAATTTAACTAAACTTGTGATAGGAAAGCTTAAAAATCTTATAGTGGATAGCATTGTACTTCACAAAGAGGCCTTGGAAGATATATTTTATGAAGGCAATATGAGTTGCTCTGAATGGTTAAGCGAACAAATAAGTAAAATATCATCAACGCTTAAGCGCTGAAACTAAAGCTCTTAAGCCAAGTAAATAACTATCCAAGCCAAAGCCACAAATCTGCCCGACACAAACAGCAGCAGTAAGAGACTTGTGACGAAAATCTTCGCGTTTATGAATATTAGAAATATGTACTTCTATTACAGGCAGCTTCACCGCTGAGATAGCATCACGGATCGCAACACTAGTATGAGTATAGGCAGCAGGGTTAATTACTATCCCCGCTATGCCTTCACTAAGTGCCGCTTGAATACGATTTACTATTTCGCCTTCTATATTAGATTGGTAGAACTCAACCTGCACCTCAAGGCTAGCAGCGAGTTCAGACACCCTAGCGTTAATCTCTTCCATGGTCAGATTGCCGTAGGTCTCAGGCTCGCGCTTGCCAAGAAGATTAAGATTAGGACCATGTACTACTAATAGTTTCATGCTTTAGCCTTTTTAAGCTCGTCAGCGACTTTAGCGACTAGGTCTAATAATTCCATGGGACTAAATGGCTTAGTGAAGAAATAGTCAGCTCCTACCGATTTAGCCCAGTCTTTGTCGGTTTGTTTACCTTTGGCGGTGAGCATGATAACTACTATATCCTTGAGCTTATCGCTGTTCTTGATTTTTTCGCAGACCTCGAAGCCTGAATACTGTGGCATCATCACATCAAGAACCAGTATCTCTGGTTTACTAGCTTCTATCTTCTCGAGCGTATCTTTACCGTCTATGGCTTCATCAATAATATAGCTATCAGCCTGCAAAGTAGCTCTTACTAAGAGTCTTAGTGAGGGTTCGTCGTCGGCGATTAGTATCTTGGTTTGAGACATTATACGTATGTATTATAACTTAATCAATGATATGTATACCTACCTGTAAAAGAGTCTTAATTGGCCATTAATCTAATAAGATAGAGATAGTGTCACTCAAACTCACTACTGGCTCCAAAAAAGGTATTACACTCGCTAGCACTAAAATAGCTAGAGAACTCAGGCCTACTCAGGCTTTGGTGCGCCAAGCTCTTATAAATACCATGCACAACTTAGTGGATTTGGCAAGCATAGATATGCTGGATTTGTATGCTGGTATAGGTACTGTTGGTCTAGAGTTCTTAAGCTCAGGGGCTAAGTCTGTTGTTTTTGTTGAGAAAGACACTAATTGTCTTAAGGTGCTAAGAGAAAACATCAAAAAACTTGAATTTATAGAACGGTCGCGTATCGTCGCAAAACCCCTACCCAAGGCACTTTCTGGCTTAGCTGGGCAGCAATTCGGATTGATATTTGCTGATCCACCTTATGCAAGTGGTAATGTTAGTTTGATTATTAAAGAGATTTTAGACAAGAAATTGCTTACGCCTAATGCTTATTTGATTTGGGAAGCAGCTGGTTTGCCCAAAGGGAAAACCGCTCCAGTAGAGGGTTTCGGCTTGCAATTAGTCAAGCAAAAATCCTATGGTGACACTACTATTTATATACTTCAAAGCTAAAAACCAGTCAGCAACAGTAAAATTTGCAAAAAATTTTAGTTTCAGAGCTTTACATCTACGATAGAAACAAGTACACTTATTGCTGTTGTTGAGCAAGGAATAGCAGATTTATTCTCTAACTCGCTTAACGACAGGCTTTGAAATAAAGACCTAAAGGAGATAATAATGAACAAAGCAGAATTAGTAGATCGCGTATCAGATGCTACCGGTCAATCAAAATCAGAAGTTGATAATTCACTAAGAGCAATTCTTGGTGTTATCACTGAAGAACTAAGCAAAGGTAACAAAATCACCCTAGTTGGTTTCGGTACTTTTGAGCGTCGTAACAGAAAAGCTCGTACTGGTGTTAACCCACAGAACCCAACTCAGAAAATCAAAATCCCAGCTAAGAAAGCTCCTGCTTTCACTGCGGGTTCTGAATTGAAATCAGCGGTACAGACTGGCAAAGCGCCTTCACTAAGCAATATCAAAAAAATAGCAGCAACTAAATCAGCGGCTAAAGCTAAAGTGAAAGTAGCTAAAACAGCCTCTAAGAAGAAAGCTGGCGGCAAGAAAAAAGCTAAGCGCTAATTTCTGATCGTTTAGATAGATGAAACTTAAAAAGCCCCGAGGAAACTCGGGGCTTTTTTTTGCTCAGCCTACCGGCCTCGACATCAAATTCAAAACAGCCTCTACTGCACTCACTTCGCCGTCTAGTATTTTTTTCACTTGGGCGATAATCGGCAATTCTAAACCTCGCTCCTGGCAAATACGATAAACGGCATGAGTAGTATTAACGCCTTCCACCACTTCACCAATTGAGCCGATAATATCGTGTAGTTTTTTGCCCTTGGCAAGTAGGAAGCCGACGCGATGGTTGCGGCTAAGGTTAGATGAGCAAGTGGCGATAAGGTCGCCAACTCCAGCGGGGCTAAGAAGAGTCGCTGGATTAGTTTCATAGAGTGCAATAAATTTCCCGATCTCATGCAGCCCGCGAGTAATTAAGCTTGCTTTGGCGCTTTCACCAAGCTCTAGCCCGTCGATGCAGCCAGCAGCGATTGCCATAACGTTCTTGAGTGCTGCACAGAGCTCTACGCCGCGCATATCAGTACTGCTATAAACTCTTAAAGTCGGACCACTAAACTCAGCTTGTATTAGTTCGGCGGTTTTAATATCATTTGCCGCTGCTACAGCAAGCATAGGCTTGCCTTTAATCATTTCAGTAGCGAGATTAGGACCCGCAAAAATCACAATAGGGTTATTAGGGAAATATTTGCGAATAATCTCACTTGGAGTTTTAAGAGTGGTCGGCTCTATGCCCTTAGAGCCGCTAACTATAATTACATCGTCTCTAAGCGCGCGAACTTCTTTAAGAGCGCTAAAAACCTCAGCAATGCCCTTAAGTGGAATAGAATTTAGAATAATCGGGCAATCACTTAAATCGCGCAGATTATTGGTGATGGTGATAGAGTCGAGATATTTTTGTACTATTGGTTTTTTGAAGCGGCGGGTGGCTTTAAGCTTGCGTACCCGGCGAGCATCGTAATCCCAGAGTATTATCTCGCGTCCGGTCTTTTGCCCAAGCAAGAAGGCTAAAGTGTTACCCCAAGCTCCGGCTCCCAATATGGCTATTTTTTGCTTTTGCTCGTCTGGCACCTTGTTAATTATAGTAGAGTTATTAATGAGACAGAGGCATTTTAACT
>JAYVUR010000151.1:0-3343 GCA_043787715.1 Candidatus Melainabacteria bacterium | reverse complement strand
CCAACTTCGCCGCAGCGTACAGGACCTTATGGATTCGCTAGTGTTAGTGCTGAAGAACTCTTCGAACATAAGCCGATGAATAAGCGCAAACTCAGTGATGATGCCAGTATGCGTACCGTCTTGCCTGAGCTAGTCGTAGCACGCTTGAGCGGTGTGACGGCTGCTATACTCTAATTATGCATTTCGACCCGACGCAAATCCTATTCGTACTTATAAGCATAGCGGTGATTACTGTACTTATCATTGTTCATGAGTTTGGACATTTTCTTGCAGCTAGATATTATGGTTTTCAGACACCGATATTTGGTATAGGTCTGCCCTTTGGTTCCGCCATTAATTTATTTAAGCGTTGGGGTACTCAGTTTAAGTTTTATTTCTTACTTATTGGTGGTTTTGTTAGTATTCCAGAATTAGGTGACGAGTCTAATCAAGAAGAACTTAAAGAACAGTTGGGTGATGAACTTAAGCCACTAAGACAGTTCCCGGTTTGGCAGCGTATGGTGGTGGCTAGTGGCGGGATTGTCTTTAATATATTGTTTGCATTCCTGCTTACTATAGTTATGGCTGCGACTATTGGTATGCCACATGCTGTGCCGAGCAACACTATTAGTGGTTTTGTGGCTGATAGTTCCCCGGCACGTTTGGCAGGCTTAGTCGCTGGCGATAAGATTATTGCAGTAGCAGGCACAGAAGTGCATAATGGCGTTGAGCTTAAAGCTGCGATTGCAGGACATCGCGATGAGAGTATCCCTATAGTTATTGAGCGCAAGCAAGAACAGCTAACTAAGACTATTAAATACGATGAGAGTCTTGGAGTATTGCTTGGGCAAGAGAAGCATTATCAGAAGTTTGGTTTTAATCCTTTTGCTTGGATAAGTGAAGCTTTTAAATTTACTCTTGCTACTTTAGTTTCGATGATTATTTCTGTTGTGGCTTTATTATTTACTCTGGTTAATAAGGTACTTGCTATTATATTTCCGTTTATACAGCAGCCAGTCTCTGAGCTGGGTGAAGTCAAGGGTATAGTTGGCATCGTACAGCTTATTAGTCAGGATATTCAGGCTAATGGTGTAATGATTCTTGAATTCGCTATTTTACTTAGTCTTAATCTTGCGGTGATTAATCTATTGCCTATCCCTGCGCTTGATGGCGGACATCTGGCTTTTATGGCTTATGAAGCTATTGCTGGTAATAAGGCGCCTGAGAAGTTCCAAGCTATTGCGATTCAAGCTGGATTATTGTTCTTATTAAGTATTATGGCTTTGACTACTTTTAATGATGTTAAGAATTGGCTATTTAGCTGAGCAAAAACAAGCCCGACGGCTTGTTTTTGCGCTGTCAACGCGAGTGCATAATGGATTGCTTCGACACTGCGTGTCTCGCAATGACGTTATATAAAGTACTCTTTCCAGCGTAGACTAACACGCTGCTTAATCTCATCAGACATAGTAATAAGTCCAGGCCACTGACGCGTGAAGCCTTCATCAGCCCATTTACGCGTTGCATCTATACCGACCTTAGAGCCATAACCCATAATTGGCGCGGCGTGGTCAAGTATATCTAGTGGACCCTTAGTAAAACTCATATCGCGCTGCGGATCGATATTGCCAAAAGCATGCATTGCTACTTCATTATAGTTATGAACATTTACTTCTTTATCTAAGACTATTATGGTTTTGGTCCAAGCCATTTGTCCTATGCCCCAGATAGTATTCATCACCTTCTGCGCGTGACCAGCGTATTGCTTGTCGATACTAATGATCGCGCAATTATGGAAAACCCCATCCCAAGGCAGATTCATGTCAGTTATCTCTGGGCAAATCAACTGTAATAGTGGCAAGAATATACGTTCAGTAGCCTTACCTAGGTAACAATCTTCTTGTGGCGGAATTCCTACTATGGTAGTAGCGTAAACTGGGTCGCGCCTATGGGTGAGCGCCGTAAGGTGGAATTTAGGATATTTATCAGCCAATGAATAGAAACCAGTATGATCACCGAAAGGACCTTCGGTAACTAGCGGCTCAGCTAAGTCTATATATCCTTCTATTATTATTTCAGCGTGCGCCGGCACTTGAATATCTATAGTCTTGCACTGCACCAGTTCTACAGCCTTGCCGCGTATGAAGCCTGCTAATAACATTTCATCAATGCCGGGTGGCAGTGGCGCGGTGCCAGCATATATCACCGCAGGATCAGCACCGATAGCGATAGCGATTTCCATGCGCGAACCTTTTTTGAGAGTTTTCTGGTAATTGCGGGCACCATCGTGGTGCTTGTGCCAGTGCATAGCGGTAGTGACGTTATCGAGCTTTTGCAAACGATACATGCCGACATTACGCCCCGAGCCAAGGGCGTCTGGGTCGCGAGTGAATACTGATGTGAGAGTAAGATAGGGTGCAGCATCTTCTGGCCAGCAACTAATAATAGGTAGTTTATCTAAGAGGGCCTCACCTGAATCAGCGAGCAGTACCACTTCTTGGCAGGCCGCGGATTTAACTAGCTTAGGTAAGTAATTGCGGATTTCAGCTAGTTCAAGTACTTTAGAAATCTTAGCGCCGAGGCTTTCGGGAATTTCTGGTTTGAGTAGTTTACGGATGCGATTGCCGATCTCATCGTAATTAGCTCCTAGACCCATCTCCAGGCGCTTATGTGAGCCAAGACTATTAATAAGTACAGGAATCTCGCTTATATTACCGTCAGCCTTGCGCGGTTTAGTGAATAATAGTGCTTTATTTTTATCGCTAGACTTGGAAATTCGATCAGTGATTTCACTAATCTCAAGATGAACATCAACAGGGGTATTCACCCGTATAAGTTCACCGGCCTTATCTAGGTCATGAATGAAGTCCCTTAGTCCAGAATACGGAAATGGCATCAAAACTAATTATAATCAGCTTCAATGAAATTTATTTAATAATGTCAAGAACTTCTAATGCCGTTAGTAGCTAATAAGTAGAAAAGGCCCTAGGTCTATTCTATTTTGGTAAACACCCCTAGACTTCCGGCCCTCAGTCATGAAGTCTAAAACAGGAGAACTAAGCTTGAGAAAGCTTCTCAATATAAAACTCATAGCACTTCTGCTATTGATCACGCTTAACATAGCGCCTTCTTCTGCGGCGGCTGATGGTGAGTGGAGTACTATGCCAGCTGCAATGGCAAGCAAGTTTGAGGCACTAGACTTTGTGCAAGGTGCTTTACCTGATTTGAGTTTATTTATGTATAACCGTGATGAGGTTATAGATTTGGGTAAGCGCACCAAGATTAGATTAGCTGTTAAATCTAAACCCCTATATAAATCTAAAGAACCTATTGCCAGCTTTAAGGCTGATATGTACGAGATACT
>JAYVUR010000150.1:0-12997 GCA_043787715.1 Candidatus Melainabacteria bacterium | reverse complement strand
CAGTCATATTACTTATTATTTCAGTTTCTTTTATATGCAGTGAACCAAGCTTAGCAGCGCTAGAGAGTAAATACGTAGCTCAACTCAAAACTAGAAGTAGTTATCAAAGTCCCATAGAGTCTATAGGTTATGACACTGAACTTATCTACTCAGATAGCAAGAATCTTTACCTAGGTAGTCGTCGTATAGATTTAATGAATTCATTTATCGGGGCCATGCAAGAACCCAACGATGCTAGCGAGCGCAAGATCTTCCAAATATTGCAAGATGGCGAAGATAATTATTTAGCGACGAATATTGGTCTCTTCAAAAATTACAAACGCATATTCAACAAAGGGCAGGTAAGGCAAATCGCCCTTAACGGTAAACAAATATTCATTGCAACAGACACCGGCTGCTATAAGAGCGATGCTAAGGGTGACTGGCAGCTACTTAAAGGTAGTCCCATAGATTCAATCGCTATAAGCCTAGATACAGCTGCCAATATTAAGTATGCTGCAAGTGGATTAGGCTTCTATTATTATGATGCTAAGAATTTACGTTGGCTGCAACGCAGCAGTGGTCTCAAGCAAGACTTCAATAATTCCTATGGCTTTAGAAAAATCTTAGAAGTCGGTAAATATTTACTAGTAAGCACAAGCTCGGGTCTATATTATTCTAAGGATCAAGGTCGCAGCTGGCTTAGATCAACGTCAGGGCTCAAAACCAATACTGATGGCTATTACAGCATAAGAGATATCTGCCTGCATGGTGGTGATATATTCCTCGCCACCAGTCAAGGTCTCTATTATACTAGTAGCACTAATCTGGATTCGACTCCCGAATGGCAGGAACTCAGCTTAGATCAAGCGCGCAAATCAGAGAATAACAATACAGAAATCTACAGTCTTTTAAGTCATGCAGCTGTTCTATACATAGGAACTAGTCAAGGTGAGATTTATACTATTAGTGATTTTAAGCCTACAGCTAATAATATCGGCGCCTTAGATATTATCCGCAAGCTCCTTAGCCAAGAGCCTAGTGTACAAGAGGTACAGCAAGTGGCTTTGGATTTCGCGGGCTTACCGGCAGGTAAGGACTTCAGACGTTACCGGCGTCAAGCTAGACTTAGGCATCTAGTGCCTAACCTAGAGACTTTTGGCACTAGCAACACTGAAGACTTACTAGTAGTACAAAACAGTGGCGGAGATAGTTTCAACTCAGGGTCTGGCTCACTAGTAAGTTCTTATGATAGAAATAGCCGTGATCAGAATAATGATCAATTCAGCACTGGACTTAAAGCAAGCTGGCAGCTGAGCAATCTCATCTACGACCCCGAGATTAACGATATCAACAATAGTGCACGCATAGTATCTAATATCCGTGAGAATTTGCTTACTGAGATTACACAAATATATTTCGCACGCAGAGAACTGCAATACCAAATACTTAATCAGGCTACAGAAGCGCCAGTTAAAGCACCAGTAATAGCAGAGAAACCTTCGACTGGCAAAAAATCCAAAAAGAAAAAAGAAGAAGAAGCAGCAGTAATAGTATCTAGCAATGAGGTATCCAATCAACTTAAAGACAAACTTAAACTAGCAGAATATACCGCTCAAATCGATGCTAGGACTGGTTCTTGGTTTAGTAGCGAATTAACCAAAAGATACAAAGGAGGAGATTATGAGATTTATTTTGGTACTTAGTTTATTAATCGTCATTGCAAGTGGCGCCGAAGGCGCGACGAAGCAATCGACACAAGGTGTCGTCCTGAACGCAGTGAAGGACCTCCCTGCTACGGCTCGCAATAACAGACGCATTCCAGCTCCACAAATAACTAGCAGCACAGAGATACTAGCTCCGGGCGACAAATTAAGTATAAGAGGTAGCGGCTTCATTAATAACTATCCGCAAGGACATATCATCTATCTCAAAAACGATAGAGGATTAATTTACAAACTAGTAGCTCAATACTCTAACGCAACCGAATTAATCACAACAGTTCCTGACTCCATTCCTTATGGTGACTATCAAATAGGGCTTATACTCAAGACTCGCTATCTTAAAAGTCAAACAGCTACTAGCTTAGAGCCCAGCAAACTAAGACCGCGTGCTACTAGTATTGCGGTGCCGAGTTTTAGCGTATTCAAGAATTTAAATGAGCTGGATAATATATTATCCAGTGAGGATAACAATGGTCATGAACTTATTTATGCTTTTGATAATGATCTACTAGTAGGGGTAAATAAACTAAGAGCCTATTACTACGATGCCAGCTACCTAAGTATCGCCAGCCCAGCTATAGATATAGTATTAATCCTTGAAAACTTAATAGCCAATAAACTAGAACTCAATGGTTCACAGACCTTAGTTAGAAGAATAAATCACCAAGACTTAGAGTTAGAACTGCCCAGCAAGATCTATAGAGATATCAACAACACCCAGCTAAAATCTGCTCGCCTGCTTAATCGAGATAGCCTAATAGATGTAAGCGCTTATACGCATAAAACTAACGGTGACTATTCTGAAGAGCTATATCTCAGCACCCCTAGCAGTCCCAAATACCTTAGTGTCAAGGCTTTTAGCAGTCCTGTAAAAATTTCACAAATTCATGTCAAATCTCCCGAGTCGGCGCTCTTATATAATCAAAGCTCGAGAATCTTTCCCCTCGCCGGCTGCAGTCTCTCTGACAATGTCACGACCCGGCATAACTTTTTCGAGCCTTCCTCTATTGCAGCCGGCGACCCCTTTTTATATACAGGTGACTTAGGACTTAACGACACTGGTGGCGACTCACTTAGCCTAGATTGCCTCTGCAGTCACCCGCTATTAGTTGAGGCTGCTAAAGCAGCTTTGAATGAAGCTTTTATCATGCCCTCTTGCAGCAGTAATAAGATGAGGCTTGATAATTTTAGTTACGAAACTCTAGATGCTAGTGGTTTTGGCTTGCGCTAAGCCTGCTTCTTAGCTGGCTTAAGCTCAATTACATCAGCTAGCTGCTTAGAAGCCTCAACCATATCAGATGTAATAACTATCTCACGGACATCGTCACGTGATGGCACCTCGAACATAATTTCTTTCATGACATTCTCAACTATACTGCGCAAAGCACGAGCACCCATTTTGCGCTTCTGAGCCTTCTTGGCTATAGCAGCTAAAGCATCATCACTAAACTCAAGCTCAACACCATCAAGCTCAAGTAACTTCTTATACTGGCGTATTAGTGAATTCTTAGGCTTAGTGAGAATAAGTCTAAGCGTCTCAAGATCAGGCGCTTCAAGGCTAGTTACCACCGGCATCCTACCAACGAACTCGGGGATAAGACCGAAATGTACTAAATCCTCTGGCTCTACATGACTAAAAGACTCAGCTAAGACTTTGGCTTTTTCATCTTCAGTAAGAGTAGTCGAGCCGAAACCAACTTGCGAACGTGATTTATTACGGCGCTTCTCTATAGTCTGCTCAAGTCCGACAAAAGCACCACCACAAATAAACAATATATTATGGGTATCCATTTCTATCATTTCCATATGCGGATGTTTGCGTCCACCATGAGCTGGAATATTAGCCTTAGTACCTTCTATAAGTTTCAGAAGAGCTTGCTGCACACCTTCACCTGAGACATCACGAGTGATCGAAGGATTCTCAGATTTGCGAGTGATTTTATCAATCTCATCGATATATATAATCCCGCGCTGCGCTTTCTCCATATCAGAACCAGCATTCTGAAACAGTCTCTGCAAGATATTTTCAGCATCCTCACCGACATAACCAGCTTCTGTAATAGTGGTAGCATCAGCAATCGCGAAAGGCACCTTGAGGTAACGCGCAAGAGTCTCAACTATATGAGTCTTACCACTACCAGTAGGACCTAGCATAAGAATATTAGATTTTGCAATCTCTACTTCATCCTTCTTATCCTTGTTAATAGTGTTATGCGCAATACGCTTGTAGTGATTATAGACAGCAACACTTAAGGTCTTCTTAGCTTCTTCATTACCAATTACATACTCATCGAGCATGACTTTAATTTCTTTGGGTGTAGGCATCTTGCCTTCTATGACACCGGCAAGATCACCCTGCGCGCCAAATTCATCTTCGAACTGAGCATGATGTTCTTCGCCAAGAATATCGTTGCAGAGGTTGACGCACTCATTACAAATAAATACCGGGGCCGGCTATTAGTTTTTGGACTTGGTCTTGCGACTTGCCACAAAAAGAACATTGCAGCAAATTATTAGTTTCACGTTTAGCCATGCTTATATAGAGATTACAAAGAGCTCAAACTTGTTTCCAACTCAAGCGCCGATGGTCTCTTGGTAATTATCTGATCAATCAAACCGTACTCCTTAGCCTGAGCTGGAGTCATAATATTATCACGATCTGTATCACGCTCTAGAACTTCTACTGGTTTCTTACAATTCTTAGCCATGATTTCATTAAGCATTTTCTTCATGCGAATAATTTCATTAGCCTGTATTTCTATATCAGAAGCCTGACCCTGAGCGCCGCCAAGAGGCTGGTGAATAAGAACACGTGAATGAGGTAGAGCCATACGCTTGCCCGGCTCGCCAGAACTTAGCAAGAACGCACCCATACTAGCGCACTGTCCCATACAAATAGTCATAACATTAGCGCGCACATGCTGCATAGTGTCATAAATAGCAAGACCAGAAGTCACTGAACCACCCGGGCTATTAATGTATAGATAGATATCCTTGCTAGCATCCTCTGAGTCAAGTAATAACATCTGTCCAACAAGTATGCTTGCCACTATGTCATTAACTTCCGTACCCAAGAAAATAATACGTTCACGCATCAGACGCGAAAATAAATCAAAACTACGTTCACCGCGCGGGGTGTTCTCAATTACGCTTGGCACATACATTTGCGCGCCAGTGCTGATGATGTTATTAATGTCTGATGTGGTTTTAAGGTATTGCATATATTAAGAATGTACCACGTTTGAGCTAAAATCAATCTCAATGCTAACTAGCGCCATAGATGAATATTTAGCGCGCAAATTAATGTCTTTTCATAGTCCAGTGCATGGTGGTGATGATGGCTTGCACGCGCGCGACTTATCTGAACTAACAGGGCTTGATGATTTGCAGTATCCCAGCGACTGCATTGCAGAGACACAAAAATTTATTGCTGGTGTTTTCGGTGCCGCAAATTCTTACATGCTGGTCAACGGTGCAAGCGTAGGTATGCAAGCAGCGCTCTTAGCTTTGCGCATACAATATGGCAGTGATAAACCTGTACTAATCGCGCGCAATGTACATAAATCTGTAATTGCTGGACTTGTAATAAGCGGACTTGATGTTGAATGGTTCGAGCCTGAGTGGATAACTGAGCTCGGCTGTTATGGGCGATTCAATTTAAGTAGTGAAGCAATCTCCTACGATACGAGCCCGAGCGAGCGGAGTTTACTAAACGTAAATGAGCATCGTGAGGGCGAGTATAACAACGCAGATGGGACTTTGCGGGTAGGCTCAAAATACTGCGGCATAGTAGTTACCAACCCGACCTATGAAGGTTTTCATTCTGAGCTGCCACGACTAGATATTCCAGTAATAGTAGATGAAGCGCACGGCGCACATTATATTTTTTCAGATCAACTTCCCGCTTCAGCACTAGAATCTGGCGCAGATATAGTAGTGCAGTCTTGGCACAAGACCCTCGGATCACTGACCCAAACTGGAGTGCTGCATATTAGTAAGCGCATAGACCCCGAGATAATGGCTGAAGCACTAAGATTATTGCAAACTACTAGTCCTAGTTATTTACTAATGGAGAGTATTGCTAAGACCGCTCAATTAATGGCGACTGATGGCAAAAATATATTCGCGCGCTTATTAGATTTACGACCTGGGATTAATTTCCCCACTCACCCTAACAATGATCCACTGAGAATTAATTTTTCTATCGCTGGACTTAGCGGGGAAGAATTGTTTGATTTATTTGAAGAAGAAAATATAGCTCTTGAAAAATATTCCAGCAATTCCGTGCTTGGATTAATTAACCTAAACACCAGTGCCTCAAATATAGAAAGGCTTAATCAAGCTTATGCAGAAGTCAGCAGTAAAAACCACGCCAAGCATAACCTGCACAGCCAAGCACCAACTTGGTCAGAACAATTAATCAATACCCGCGAGGCTTTTCTTGCTGGAGCTAAGATCTACGCGCCATGCCCGCCAGGGATTGCTACGCAGCTGCCGGGGCAGCTTGCAAAGCAGCTAGATTCTTCAGAAATTCACTAAGTGCTTGCATAGAATTAGCTGTTGAAGTACTAATTAGATCTGGATCTACAGCAACAACCATCGGCTCTCCCAACTTAGGTAAATCCATAAATCTATCATCACTGCGCACACCCTTCAATTCACAGCCTTCAGCTTTAAAATTTTTATCAGCAATATGCAAGATACGAAGATTTGGTAAAAGCTTCTTTGGGCAGCGACCCTTTATAAGATCATCAACCCTGACATAGCGATCAACTGGTGTCCATAACTTTGGATCCCACTCTGCCGTCTTCAAACCCAACCCAGCTTTAAATTTTCGCTTCCAATCCAATGTTGGCACAGGGATTATAGCCGGACTAAGCACAAGCACTTGCGTACCCTCGCTTAGAGATCTAAGCTCTTGGGCAAGATCTGCTACCTTAGAATGAGACCCTGCTCTTAAAACCGGCGGAACATACTTATCTACAAGCTTTAGGACAAGATCTCGCATAGCAGCCCTCTTGTGCTCACTAGGAAAAGGATATGCTAACCCATAGACTTTAGTCGAAGTCATAATCACAAGATAATATAGCACATCTTATCCAACCCCGCTAAAATATTATCCTATTGCTAATTACTGAAGCCCCAGCCCTAAAATCCCTGCGCCAGAAGCACTACCACAAGCTAATTATTGGTGCTGCGCTTAAAGACTTCGCCAGCATAGAACATTATGCTTATCTATTTACTCACGCCGAAGCTGATGCAATTGATATCTCTGCGTTTCCACTCTCTTTAATCTATGCACAACGCGGCATCGCACGCGCACAAACAGAAAACTCTCAGCTTATAGAACCATTAAAAATGGTGAGCGTAAATATTGGCGAAGATCCTCACTTCAGGCGCATAGAAGTGAATTGGGATAATTGCACTAACTGCCAGCTTTGTGTTCCAAGTTGCCCATCAAAAGCATTTAGTATCCAAGACGGTAATTTTAGTTATGAAGCTAATCTTTGTTATGGCTGCTCTAATTGTTTGCCCTATTGTAATTATGAAGCTCTGGATTTTGATAAATGGGACGCTTCATCACCTAGTACTATCACTGAATTAGTGGGGCTTGGTGCTAATGCCTTCGAGATACATTTATCTCCAGATCTTGAAGCTTTCAAGCAATACTACTCAGAATTACCTAGCTATGATACAGTACTGGAGAGCTTCTCCATCGGTTCGCAGTTACTAAGCCAAGAGCAATTAATACAAGCTGCAGAAACCATTATTAGCTGCGTAAGAACTAAATATGGCGGCGTGCATCCACTAATACTGCAAGTAGATGGCTTGCCTTTATCTGGTGCCCGCGATCTTTATTCACTGCAAGAGAGTGGTTATAAAATCACTAATGAAAGCGACAAAGATCTAGCTTGTATAGAAGCTGCGGACCTAGTCAAGCGCCACCTAGAAGAACAGGGGCTAGACGAGGAAGTATATATCCAAATCGCTGGCGGCACCACCGAACACAGTCTTGCTAAAGCCCGCACACTTGGGGTAAATATTGATGGCGTTGCCATCGGTTCCTACGCCCGCAAGCTCCTAAGTGACTCAAGACAAGACCCTAAAACTATTGCCAGAAAACTTATCTCGAAACCAGTCTAAGCATTGCAAGCAGGCATAGGCGATATCCCGGGTGCTAAGCGCCCGCAACATTGCCTGCCATTATCTATGCCTTAGGATTGGTTTCAAGATCAATCATTTCGGGTACAATATTTTTAGAGGTCTTAACTCAAGCTAAATGATAGATATTCGCAAAGACGATATTCAGGAAATCCTAAGTTTACTTCCCGATCATCTAGTAGAAATTATTAACGAGCACGATTTATCTAAGTTGATAGAAGTAGTACTTGACCTAGGACGCATTCCTGAAGCACGTTTCTCTAAACAAAAAACTATAGTCTTAGGCAACCGTAATGTGACGCGCGAAATGCTAAATGATGTCGTTAATAATATTGGCCTATTCAGTGATAATAATCGCGCCGGACTAGAAGGTACTCTGCATCGTATAAGCTGCATCCGCAACCGCACTGGTGATGTGGTGGGACTGACCATGCGTATCGGCAGATCCGTGTTCGGCAGTATTGAGATTATCAAGGATCAACTAGACGGACAGAAATCGGTATTACTACTAGGACCTCCGGGCGTGGGCAAAACCACTATGCTAAGGGAGATAGCTCACTACCTATCTACCGAGAAGGAGAAGCGCGTAGTAATTATTGATACTTCTAACGAGATTGCTGGTGATGGCGATGTGCCGCATCCCGGCATAGGCAGAGCAAGACGCATGCAAGTGCCGCGTGACAAGAAGCAGCACGATGTGATGATAGAGGCTGTCGAGAACCACATGCCTGAAGTGATTATTGTCGATGAGATCGGCACCGAAGAAGAAGCTGAAGCAGCTCGCACCATTGCTGAGCGCGGCGTAACGCTAGTTGGCACTGCACATGGCAATGACCTGGAGAATCTTATTCAAAACCCTACGCTCTCTGATCTTATCGGTGGCATAGAGACTGTTACTCTTGGTGATGAAGAAGCGAAGAAACGCGGCACGCGCAAGACCGTACTAGAGAGAGCTTCAAGACCTACATTCGATATCTGCGTAGAGATTATAGATAGATACACCGTTAACATGCATAAGAACGTCGCTAATAGTGTCGATGGTGTCTTGCGTGGTTGGACTATACAGCCTGAACTTCGTAGCCGCGATAAAGCTACCGATGAAGTTAAGATACTGGAGCCAGCTAGAGATCCAACCGAACCAGAGAAATTCGAAGGTGTACCTTACGCCAAGAATGGTGCCACCGTAGCCATTTATCCCTATGCTATTAGCAAGTCACTATTGAAGCGTGCTTTTGCGGTAGTAGATTTCGAATTCGAAGCGGTGAACACTATTGATGAAGCAGATCTTATACTTGCTCTTAAGAGTTACGCACAGCCAGACTCTACCATCTTCAAGATCTCAGCCGAAAAAGATACTGAGATTAAGATAGTCGAGGAGAACTCGCTAGCTAGTATCACTGAAGCTCTAGAAGACGTAATAGATGATGTCCCCTATATGGAACAGAACTGGGAAAGAATTAGCACAGCCGGTTAGCCTCTTAACCAGAGCTTAACCTATATTGGATATTAAATACTTGTCCTCATAAACAAGGAGTAATATTTATGTCCAATTCTATAGATACCGTAAAAGCCCAACACAGTAGTGCTGATGCCTCAGCATCTCAATATCGCCTAGAAGCTCAAGATGCTGGCACTGGTCATACAGTCGCCACCATCCAGACCACTGTCGCCGAAGCCAGAATGAGTGCTTCACAATCAAAAGTCGATGACGTGCAAGGGCAACTATCTCCGCCACCCACAACACAAGTACCGGATGGCAAAAGTTCTCGCACTGTAGTTGATGAAAGAGAAGTAGCTAGACTCACCAGAGAACTTAAAAGCGCTCAATCTCAATTAGGCTCAGCACAATCTGCCAAACAAAGAGGTCTAGATGATCAAGCCGCAACCACCATGCTTAAAGATATCGCTAGTGTGAACGCCAACACTTCAGATAGCCAGAAACAAGACTTAGCCAATAGACTTGCAGCACTTGCTGAAGTTAAGCCGGAAGCTCTTGAGCGTAAGATTGATGCCAAGCTAGAAAATGCCAGCAAAACTTACGACAAGAAGCTTGATACTGACGAGAAAGAAATTGCTAAATCATTAAAGAATCTTGGCGCAAAAGATCTAGCCAAAATGCTTAGCGACTATCTCAAGCCAGACAATGAAACGACTAAAGAACAAAAAGTCTTAGCCAAGGTACTAGGCTGTAGTGACGATAAACAAGGAAGCTAAAATGTTAACAACCCTAATCAAAGAACTGGCTCATAATAAAGACTTCTGCTCAGTCTTAAAACTAGCCGAGAAGCAAGAACTAACTTGGCAAGAAGGCGTTAAACTGAATGAAGACATTGTTACCCTTAAAGCCAAAATAGAGAACGGCTTCTGGACCATTACTCTTGAAGTTGATCATGGCAGCATAGTCTATCAAAGCTTAGATAAAGATGGGTATCTCATCACAATAAGCTCCATGCCTAATAGCAAATATTTATCAGGGACAGAGCATTTAAATGCTGATGAAATTGCTGCAATATTAATAGCAAGCTCAAACCAAGTTGCTATCGATCTTAAAGATATCAATAGTCTTAAACGCGCTAAAGAAATATTCCAGAATGACTATGTGATGAAACATATTCCATTAGCTAATCCTACTCAGGATACCGCGGCAAGATTAGTAATTTGGCATATAAGAGCCTACCGCAAACTATTCGTAGAATATATGAGCCAATTCGGTTTCTTGTGGCAGGATACAGAGTTCCATAATGCTAGAGACTTAGCTGGAGCTATGCGCAACGAAGGATTGATTTAGGAGAATAATATGGTAGGAAATTTAGGTACAGGAGCACCAGTAGCAGCACCGCAAGCAGCAGCTAAAGACAAAGCAACATTAGAGCAAGAAGAGCGGAGTGCTAAAAGCTTAGCAGCCAGCGCTAAAAACTTAGCAGCTAATGCTAAAGACAAAGCAGCAGCAGAGAGAGCAGCTGGTAATTCACTTAACGGTCAGGGTGCTGCGCAATCGGCGCAGGGAGCTGTGAGCATGGGCCTTGGCGGGACACAGGCTGTAGTAGGTGGAATTTTAATACAACAAGCCGCCACTAATGCTGTGTGGACTTGCGGAGGCTCCCAAGCAGTCATGCTAGCTGGGATCACGATGATGATAGCCGGCGCTGGTCAAATGGCTCAAGGTGCCATGCAAATGTCTCAAGGCAACGAAAAGATAGCGCAAGGCACCACTAAATTAGCTAGCGCTGCTCAAGAAGGAATTATATCTACGGAACAAGCCGGGGTTGCTAATAAAGAGATGATCAGATCACAAATCTTCAAATCTAAGATTGAGATGATGGAAGGGACCATGCAAGAGCTTAATAATAGCGGTAAGCTCAAAGGCTCTACAGGTGAGGATCTTAGTCAAGAACAATTAGAGAAGCTTAAATCTCAAGGCACAGAGATGTTCGATAAGGGTTTCGCTGCTGGCGCTGATGCTATCAAGAATGGCGGCATCATGAGCATTAAAGATGGTGATGATAGCAGATACTTCATCCAAGACAAGGATGGTAAGTTCGGCGAAGTAAACGTAGTTAATGGTACAGATGGCAAGCCTCAGCTTGACGATCAAGGTCGCTTGCAGATAGATACTGAGAATCCTGCCACTAATAGAGCCGCTCTTAGCGATGACAAACAACTAGAATTGGTTTTTGATTTCGCCATCATGAATCAGATGAAAGACATGATTACTGGTCACCCAGAAGATCTTAATGCTAATCCACCAGTAAAGGCGCAGCCACCACTTGCACGCATAGAAATAGATCCTAAGACTGGCGAGGTTAAAAAATCTGATTTTAATCTTAACAACCCTCAGCATATGAAAGAATTCGCTGATCTAGTTGCTGCAGCTTCCAAGAACCCACCACCGCTTAAGTATGACCAAGATGAAAAAGGTCTATACTTTCAAAAATGGGATTGGACTAAGGGTGAAGCTACTAGCGATAAAGTCTATGTCCAAGACATGGCCGGTGGTACCATCGACAAGAATGATCCCAACTGGAAAACTAAAGCCAAAAGCACTGCAGCAGAGGCTTTTAAGAAGGCTGGTCTTGGAGAAGATAGCGACAGCTACAAACTATTAAAACCACTTGCTAATGAAGCTGAAGCTCATGATGCTAGCGGCATAAATGTTAGCAAGTACTTAAACTATCTCAAAGAACTTAAAGAAAGTCGTATTACTAGCACAGGCACTAGTCCATTGTCAGGTACTGGTAACAATAGCGGACAGCTGAAACTTAATGGCAGTAGTAATAGCCTTGCTATGAGCTAAGAGTTTTCTCTTCCAGCTTCTCACGCAACAGCTTAAGCTGATCTCTAAATAAAGCCGCTTTCTCGAAATCTAAGAGCTTGGCTGATGCATGCATTTCGCTTTGCAATCTATCTATGGTTTTGATTAATTCGCGTTTACTCAGTTTAGATGTCCCAGCATCAAGTTCTGCGACAAGAGAGTCCACCAGCATATCTTCAGCACGCTCAGCCTTGGTAAAAGCATCTAGAATCGGGTTGGATAGCGACTTATGGATAGTCTTAGGTACTATATTATGCTCAGCATTATAAGCTAGTTGTAGAGCTCTTCTACGCTCAGTCTCTTCCATAGCAATGCGCATACTATCGGTAATCTTATCTGCAAATAATACTACTTTAGCGTTAGCATTGCGCGCAGCTCTACCTATCATCTGTATAAGCGTGCGGTAATTCCGGAGAAAACCTTCCTTGTCGGCATCCATAATACAGACTAGAGACACTTCAGGTAAATCTATACCTTCCCTAAGAAGATTAACGCCGACTATTACATCGAACTGATTAAGCCTAAGATCTCTAAGTATCTCTATACGTTCAAGCGACTTAATCTCACTATGCAGGTATCTTGCCCTAACATCATGCTCAACAAGATAGTCACTAAGATCCTCAGCCATCTTTTTGGTTAGGGTATTAATTATCACCTTATCACCGCGCTTAACACGCTCTGCAATTTCAGTCATCAGCGTATCTATCTGACCCTTAGTAGGTTTTAGCTCCAGCTCAGGATCCACTAGCCCAGTAGGTCTTATAATCAGCTCAGTGAGATGCTTCCCGGACACTTCTAATTCTTCAGCACCGGGAGTAGC
>JAYVUR010000149.1:0-5792 GCA_043787715.1 Candidatus Melainabacteria bacterium | reverse complement strand
TAAAGTTACAGTAGCTAAATCTGATCCAACTATAGCTAGTCTTACTGATCTTTTTGCTTCGGCTAACTGGCAGGAGCGTGAAGCTTACGACATGATTGGCCTTAATTTTGAAGGGCATCCTAATTTAACTAGGATACTGAATCCTGACAATTGGGATGGGCATCCATTGCGCAAGGATTATATTGGTCCTATAGATGCCTTGAATCAGCCAGTTAATTATTAAAGTACTATCATGTCTTGAATAACTTTTTCGTCTTGCTTAATTTGATTCTGTCTAAGAGTGCCAATAAACTCGCCTAGTCCACTCTGTACTCCAACTAAATATTTAAGCTGAGAGTCTCTTTGTCTGGCGATGTATAGGTTTTCATTGATCGCCATTTGTTCAGCTCCATAGTATTTTTTAGCCATACCATTACCAAGGAATGAACCGACTGATCTGCCTATGCCGAAACCTATTACGGAGCCAAGTGGTCCGCCCATGGCACCTGCTGCGATACCTATCATGCCGCCTACGCCTTGAGCTCTATATTTAATACGGCTCATACGCACTTCTACATCTCCAGTTCTACGTGTAAGATTGTATATATCTTGGAAGTTCGCTGCTGCCAGTTCTTTGGTAGCATCACTTTGGAACATTTGCTGTAACTGCCAATCTATATAGTTAGCTTCTGCGGGACTGTTTGATCTTATGCTCATGATTTAAACCTTTAGTTGCTCTTAACAAGCTCATTGTCTTTTTTGAATGACTGGGTATCTTGTTTAGCTTGCTCGTTCCAGAACTCTTGATTAACACGTGATTCACCCATTAGTGCGCGCACTGTTCCAAGTAATTGGCGAGCTGCATCTTGGTCTCCATGACCCAGGATTGCTAGCTGTAAAAGCTGTTCGGCAAATGAGTTATCTGCCTGTGATTGCGAAACTAAAGTGTTAGCTTCTGCCATTTTCTCTGATGCGTTAATGTAGGGTATGTATGAATAGACTGCCATGTTTATCTCCTCTGACAAAGTCTATATACAAAATCTAAGTTAAGGAGAGGTTAAGGTGAACTGGTTGTTTGATTAAGGATTTGTGCTTGGAACGCAGGGCGCGCCCGGTACTCCGAGCGAGGCCCTCCGCAGCGAGGATGTGCCGAGGCAGCCCTGCCGAGTTCCCAAGCCATTATTCTTCAATCTATAACTGCGCCTTCAAGCTTTAACCAATCTTCAAAGGCAATAATGTCAGGTATATAAAGACCACCCTCTTCGTTATTAGCAAGAAAAGTCTTAACTCTTAATCTGTCGAAACTTTTAGCCACTTGTTTTGGGCTAACCTCAGCCAAGCGAGAAAGCTTGTGGATATTCAGCATGGGTACAGTGGTACCTTCTTTTGTTACTTTGCCATTTTTCATGACATCAAGATATAGAGCAAATGCTACTCTTGCTTCTTCGCTAAGCTCAACCCTTTCTTCTAGGTTCGGGACTAAGTCGGCTTGTGCTTGTTGTAGATCTCTGATTTCTTCTTGATTAGGCATATCGGTATATCATATTAGCATACTAATATTGATCAGCCGCACCGAAGTTAAGCCTCATAAAACCCGAGTTTTTGCTTAATGCTTGTATTAATGGGAAGCCTAAATCTACTCTTAAAGCCCCTACTATTGGTAGGTTAACCCTAATACCAAAACCAACAGAGGCCGCTTGGTTTAATCTTTTGCTTATATCGTTCAACCTTGAATTGCCGCCAATAAGACCAGCGTCAGCAAAAAAAGCAAAATCAACATTATTTAAGAATTTATTGGATTTGAATGCGGGTATTAGATTGTAGAGTGGGCTGCGAAGTTCTGCTGTGCCGAGAGCTAGCTTGGTGCCAAGTCCTAGGTCGGTGAACTGTTTATAACCTCTAACCCCGTTCATGCCACCTAGGCGAAACTGTGTGAATTGTGGAATATCACCGAAGAGTTCGTAGCCGGTTCTAGCATTCATGACGAAGGTACTATTCCATGGCAGTTTAGAATATTTGGTTACAGAGCCATCGAACTTAGTGAAGCTATTGATGCTACCGAAAGATAAGCTAGGCTCTACCCCCAATCGCGTTTTCCAACCATCTCTTGGCTTGCTAGGGTTGTCTAAATCCACATGGCTGTAACTAAATTTGTTAGAGATGTATTGCCCACTCACTAATTGTTTCTTGCGCAATTTTCGAGCTTCTTGCCTTGCGATGTCTCCATTTTTAACACCATATAAATCTTGGATATTTTTGCTGATTATATCGATGTAGCTTTTCTCACTTGGGTCAAGATTGAAATCCTTAATATTGATAAAATTATAAGCAGCAGAATAATTCAGTTTATTGAAGTCATCAAGCGACTTGCCGACATTGAAGCCGGCGTTAATATTTGTTTGATTGGATAGATCTATTAAGTAGTTAGGTCCTTTGCTGAAGGTGCTAAATAATCCAAAACTATAATCACTGTTATTGAGATAAGGCATGTTGTAACGAGCTGTAACCTGAGTTAGATTACCGCGTCTAAACAGTTGTGAATTATTAAAAGCCGAATTAGCACCATAGCCAGAACCGAGCATGCCATTGAGGCTAAGAGTCTCACCTTGTCCGTGCACATTGCCTACTTGTAGGTTGAGATTACCGAAGAGTCCAGCGTTAGAGTTGATCCCCCCGCCCAGTCCAATTGAAGTGTTGCGCTTTTCCTGTAGCTTTATTTCCAGCAGGTAGCCATTGCCATTGGCGGCAGGAGTCACTGAGCGACTTACATTAGAGTAATAACCGGTGCCTTGTAGTTTTTTGAAATCCTTAGAGAAAGATTTTTCGTTGTATGGTTGATTTCGTTCGGTATTTGACATTAAGTGGTTCAGGTAACCTGTTTTGGTTTTTTCGTTGCCACTGTAAACTATTTCTTCGATAATACCTTCGTCAACGAAGATTTTAAGGGTGCCTTTGCTGTCGATATCTATATCTTTGACTCTGGCGACTATGTAGCCTTGATTCAGGTATTGAGACTCAAGTGCTTGTATTTTTTGTCCCAGTATATTTATATTCTCGGGCTTGCCAATAAGTTCACTAAAGCTAGCATAGCTATCGATCTGTCCTATGGTTTTATTGCCATAAATCTCAATATCGGTGATGGGTGGATTTTCTTTAACCGCGAAATAAATATCTATGCTGCCATCACTGTTTTCTTCGGGTCTGGCTTCAAGACCGGTTTTATCGAAATAACCCAAGCGATAGATATTCTTCAGATCTTCAAGAATAAGGTCTTTATCGAAAGTCATACCGGGTTGAGACTTAAGCACTGCCAGTATCTCGTCTTGATCAAGATAGCGGTTGCCTTCTATTACTACTTTGTTGATTTTTGCTGGAGCGAATATAGCTTTAGCCGGAATGAGGCTTGCAAACAGTATGAATATGCAGAATAGTCTTAGTGCTTGAGGCAAATACAAATCCCATTATAAGCCGAAAAATGCCTGATTTCTCAGTCCCAAATAGTGTAATATTAGATATACGAGTTATGGCTGATTCTAAGCGCGTATACATATTTGATACCACTTTGCGTGATGGCGAGCAATCTCCTGGCGCGACTATGAATATTCAAGAGAAATTGGAGATCGCAAGGCAGCTTGCTCTCTTGAAGGTGGATGTTATTGAAGCTGGTTTCCCGGTCTCTAGCGAGGGTGATTTTGAAGCGGTGAATCAAATCGCAAGAACCATTAAGGGTCCAACTATCTGTGCGCTAGCTAGGGCGCTTGAGAAGGATATAGAAATAGCTGCAAAAGCATTAGAGGGTGCCGAGCGTAAGCGCTTACATACTTTTATTGCGAGTTCTCCAATTCATATGGAGCACAAGCTTAAGATGAGTCCAGATCAAGTCTATGAGCGTGCTGTAGCTATGGTGCGTTACGCCAAGTCTCTTGTTGATGAAGTTGAGTTCTCGCCTGAAGATGCGGGACGTTCTGAGCACCCATTCTTATATAGGGTGATTGAAGGTGTTATTGATGCGGGGGCCAGTATTATTAATATTCCTGATACGGTAGGATACACCACGCCTGAAGAGTTTGGTGCTCTTATTAAGGGTATTTGTAAAAATGTCCCAAATATATCAAAGGTTATAATTTCGGTACACTGTCATAATGATCTTGGTTTAGCCGTGGCTAATAGTATTGCGGCTGTTAATAATGGTGCGCGCCAAATCGAGTGCACTATTAATGGTATTGGTGAACGTGCTGGTAATGCCAGCCTTGAAGAGGTCGCAATGATACTTAAGACTCGCAAGGATCTTGGCTGGGAGACGGGGATAGACACTAAGCAGATTATGCGTACTAGCAAGCTTGTTAGTAATATCACTGGTATATACGTGCAGCCTAATAAAGCCATAGTTGGTTCCAACGCTTTTGCCCACGAGTCTGGTATTCATCAAGATGGAGTACTTAAATATCAGAAGACATACGAGATTATCAACCCTTCTGATATTGGACTATTAAGCGCACAGCTACCACTGGGTCCGCGCTCAGGTAAGCATGCTCTCAAGAGTCGTCTTGAGCAGCTTGGTTTTAATAATCTTGGTGAAACTAAGTTGCAGAGCCTTTACGAGAAATTCAAACATCTTGCTGATAAGAAAAAGCGCGTGGATGACAGAGACTTGATTAGCTTAGTTACTGATCAGTCGATTAAAGCTGATTCGCCTGTTACTTTTGAGCTTGTGCAAGCTCAGGTTACTTGCGGCACTTCTGGTTTGCCGACGGCGAGTGTGGTTTTAAGAGATCTGCGTGACAAGTCTAACTTGCTTATGGGTTCTAGTTTGGGCACGGGTCCGGTGGATGCTATTTGTAAATGTATTCGTGACTTGAGTAAGGCTAATTGCACTTTGATAGAGTTTACTGTTAAATCTGTTACCGAAGGTATAGATTCGCTTGGTGAAGTTATTATTCGAGTGCAGGATAATGACACTAATAAGATCTATAGCGGACACTCAGCCAAGACGGATATTATCCTAGCTTCAGCTAATGCTTACCTCACTGCTATTAATAGATATTTTGCTAGGCGCGAAAGCAATCAACAGCAAATACACCCGCAAATACAAGAAATATCCGAGACTGTCAAACCCTGATGATTATTGCTATTGATGGCCCCGCTGGTAGCGGCAAAAGTACTATTGCTAAGCTGCTTGCTGAGCAGCTTGATTATCAATATATAGACACGGGAGCTATGTACAGGGCTGTGACTTTAGCTCTTCTGCGTGCAAGAAATCATAGGAATTTTAATTCTAATGAGCAAGTGCTTGATAAATATCTAGACGTCGAGCTTGCCGCTAAGATCATTCCATCTCTTGAGATTATTCTCGACGGCAAAGAAATCTATCTTGATGGCGAGAATATTAGCCTTGATATACGAACTCCACTAGTTAGTAATAATGTTGCGCAAGTCGCTGCTATGTCTGTGGTGCGTAATGATTTGGTTGCCCAACAACGCACTATGGGTAATAAGGGTAATTGTGTTATGGATGGTAGGGATATAGGTACGGTGGTATTCCCTAATGCTCAGCTTAAAATATTCTTGACTGCTTCAGCGAGGGTGAGGGCGCAGCGCAGGCTTAAGGATTTTATTGGGCAAGGTGTGGCTGTGGATATTGAGTCTTTAACTACTGATATCGCTCTAAGAGATAAGCAAGATTCCGAGCGCGAAATTTCTCCTCTGGTTCAAGCTAAGGATGCTGTTGCGATTGTCAGCGATAATTTCAGTATTGATGAGGTTTTGCAGCTTATCATTGCTTTAAAGCTCAAGGTTCAAGCCTAATTTATCAT
>JAYVUR010000148.1:0-9833 GCA_043787715.1 Candidatus Melainabacteria bacterium | reverse complement strand
GCTGATGATACAGAAAGCGACTCTATAACACTAGTAAAGCAATCAGCATCAGCAAGGACCGCTCCTAAGACTGCCTGCTCAGCTTCAATACTGTGTGGGAGCATGGCTGAAGGCATAGAAGTGGTTGACATAGGAATATCATTATAGCCTTTAGGCTGAGGACTTCTAGGGTAGAATAATCTACTGTAATGATAGAAGCGACTCTCTACAAAAAACTCGAAGAAACCGAACAAAACTACCTAAACACCCAAGCCACGCTAGGTGATCCCAAGATTCTTGCTGATCAAAACGAGTTCAAGAAGCTGACAAAAAGTCTTAAAAAAATCGAGAAAACTGTAGAAAAGTTCAATGACTATAAAAAGTATGTACAACAAGCTCAAGAGGCAAAAGAGCTGCTTAAAGAGAATGATGCCGAGATTAAAGAAATGGCAAAAATCGAGCTAGATGAAGCCGAAGCCCACATCACAAGATTAGCTGAAGAACTTAAATTATTACTACTGCCAAGAGATCCTAACGACGATAAAGACGTAATTGTAGAAATTCGTGCTGGAGCTGGCGGAGATGAGGCTGCGATTTTTGTTGGTGATTTGTTTCGCATGTATATGAAATACTGCGATAAGATGCATTGGACTTATAAATTAATCGACTCTAACGACGGCGAGCACGGCGGCTACAAGGAAGTAGTGTTCGAGATCGCCGGTGATGATGTATATAGTAAGTTCAAATACGAATCCGGGGTGCATAGAGTGCAGCGAGTACCGGCAACTGAAGCGCAAGGCAGAGTGCACACTAGTACCGTGACTGTCGCCATCATGTGCGAAGCCGATGATATAGCTATCGAAATCAAACCCGAAGATTTGATTTTCACAGCTTGCAGAGCTGGCGGAGCCGGTGGACAGAACGTCAACAAGGTAGAATCTGCTGTCAGACTAGAGCACAAGCCCACAGGCGTAGTGGTGCAGTGCCGCGAAGAGCGTTCACAGCTGCAGAACCGTGACCGCGCCATGAAAATGCTTAAGACCAAACTCTATGACCTAGAGCTGCAACGCCAAGAAGCTGAACAACGCAGTAAACGCAAGAACCAAGTCGGCACCGGTGACAGATCCGAGAAAATCAAAACTTATAACTACAAAGACGATAGGGTTACCGACCATAGACTAGGGCAGAATTTCCCCTTACAAAAAGCAATCGAGGGGCAGCTTGAAGATTTATTCGCAGCTTGCATCGCTTACGATCAACAAATGAAACTTGCTGAATTAGCAACAGAAATAGGTGCTTAAATGACTCAAGATTTACCATCACGCCGCCAAGCAGAGGAGCTGAAGAGTGATAAAGCACAAGTCTTCGAAGATGAGCTTAGTGAGTTTTTCAAGGATAGAGCCGAAGCACGCGCAATACACGTCAGTGACAAACCCAAAGATACTTGCTCAGAAAGCCGTGCTGAAGAGGATCCCAGCATGTCAGGTTGCTGTATGACGGGGTGCCACGATTGCCCGTGGGGTTATACAGTCCCTCTCTCTGAAACCCGTTAGCGCTATCAATAAATCTTGTATATAGAACTATACTCTTCCAGCGTCTTAGGATCTAACGCCAGATCATTAATATAGCCAGATTTCACATCATAAACCCAAGCATGAATCTCAGGGAAACCATACATAGACCTATTCTTCTGAATAAAAGGAAACTTCATTAGGTTATAGGCTTGTTCTTGAGCATTAAGCTCAATTAACTTACAATAACGCTGTTCTTCATCACTAATATTATCAAGGACATCTTTATGCAAGCGATATACGTCCTTAATATTAAGCAACCACTTATCCACGAAGCCATGATCTTTATCTTCCATAGCAGCACGCACCCCACCACAGCCATAATGCCCGCAGAGGATAATATGTTTGATATTTAGTACCTCTACAGCGTACTGCAAGACCGACATAATATTAGTATCAGTACTCACTACTAGATTCGCTATATTACGATGGACGAACATCTCACCAGGATTGCATTTGGTGATATCCTCGGCTGGGACTCTACTATCTGAGCAGCCGATAAAAAGATACTCTGGCGCCTGCCCTTTGGCTAGATTATTGAAATACTCTGGATCCAGCTTTAGCTTCTCTTCTACCCATGCTTTATTATTTCTGATTAATTTATCGTACGCTTCTTGATTTGCTTTCATAATTTTTGTCCTATCTTGCAGCTTATGCACCAGTCCGCCAAATATAAGCTGTATATTCTTATCAGCAGCTACTTTCCTGAATTCATCAAGCTCTTCTTCAATATCATGGTCAATATACACCGTCTTACTCGCATCTATCTCAAGCATTGAATTCTCCGGGATACTTCTTAACAACTTAACCACTTTATACTTATGCAAGAAATTAAGACTTTCTCCGAGAATAATGCGCTTCTTAAGCCCGAAGTCCTGCACGATAACGCTCGGTGACATATATATGCGTGCAACAATAAATAATAATGATACAGCAGTACCAATAAAAACCCCAATCATCAGATCAGTAAGCAAAATACTAGTAGTAGTAACTAGGCTTGGAATAAACTGATCCCAACCTTGCAAAAACTGCTTGTAGAGCTTAACGGGGGCTGCTAATTTATAGCCGCTATATATCAGTACTGCAGCTAATACCGAAAGTGGGATGCAATTAATATGAGCTGCCAAAAACAGCGTACCAATTAACAGTAAAACCCCATGAAAAATAGCAGAGAACTTAGTAACGGCTCCAGCTGAGATGTTAACAGTAGTTCTTACCATCACAGCTGTCAGCGGCAGACCACCAAATAAACCAGAGATTGTATTACCTATACCTTGAGCTACTAGTTCCATGTTCGCCGGAGTACTACGCCTAAGAGGATCTAACCTATCAGCAGCTTCCACCGAAAGCAAAGACTCCAAAGAAGCAATAAAAGCAATAGTAAAAGCCAAGTTGTATGTGATTGGGCTGTTCATTAAAGACCAATCTGGTTTAATAATTTGGGCAGATAGAGAAGACCAACCATGCATCAAAGGTAAATTAACAAAATGCTCAACATTAAAAACTACAGCAGGATCTAAATACCTATAAAGCTCAATAACAGCTACGCCAAGCGCGACAACTACAACAGCGCCAGGGATAACATTTAGCTTGCGCCCCAAAGTAATTTCCCAAACAAAAAGAAAAACAAGCGAAACTATACCAATAACAGCAATCACAGGACTTATATGCTGCAAAGAATGGATCACTGTCGTGAAAGTATTCTCCTCAAGCACTGCCGAGCTGTTAAGATCATGCGCCTGAAGATGATACTCCTCAACCCCCATCGCTTCTATGTCATAGCCAAGCAAGTGTGGCAGCTGCTTAAATATCAGCATCAAGCCAATAGCCGCAAGCATACCTTCAATAACACAAGCAGGAAAATATTTAGCAATAATACCTGCTCTCAAGAGACCGAAAACTATTTGGATTAGACCAGCAAGCACTACTGCTGCCAGTAAGGCTCCATAACTACCAAGCTCTTCTATGCCAAGATAGACGACAGCGCTCAGTCCCGCTGCTGGACCAGTAACACTAAGCTGGGATTTACTAATAAGCCCTACTACTATGGCACCAACAATGCCAGCTATAAGTCCGCCCAGAAGAGGCGCCCCTGAAGCATGGGCTATACCCAGACATAACGGCACCGCGACGAAGAACACTGCTAAAGCTGCAGGTAAATCGCGTCGTAGGTTTTGATTAAAAGTTGTCGATAGCACTTAAAGAATTATAGCCGAATAATCCTAAACAAAAGCATTCTGAGCACAAATCTCAGCATAGTAACGATACGAACTCTTCAGCTGACGCTTATAAGTCTTATGGTCCACATGCACCAGTCCAAAGCGAGGTTCCATACCGAGCGCCCACTCAAAATTATCCAAAAGACTCCAATAAAAATATCCCTGCAAATTAACACCATCTTCTATAGCTCTATGACAGGCTCTTAAATGTTCGCGAATAAACTTCACCCTATAACCATCATCTATATCACTAGCAGTATCGCGCGACATTGAGCGCGCAGCTTGAACAGCGGGGTGTTGCTTGTCTTCAAGACAAGAGTAACCATTCTCAGTAATATATATAGGACGCTCGCCCAATATCCATTTGAGCTTCGAGTTAGTGAGTACGCGATATAAGCCCTCGGGATATATCTCCCAACCAAGATCATTAGTCTCAAGCTCAGGCTTCTGTAGTTCACCCCAGACCCCGGACTTCATCTTAGTATCAGCAAAGTCATAAGCGGCTGGGTTGAATTTGTATTTAAAACGAGTGTAGTAATTCACACCCAAGAAATCCAACGCATTCATCTCTACGCAAGCTTCTATGAAGGCATAATTGTGAATTTGCGAGCGCAGATACTTAGCAATAGCACCAAGCTCATCTTCAGCCTCGAAATGGTATAGGTTTTGAGCAAAACCAACTTGAGCTTGCGGATATTTATTTTTGATTGTTTCATAAGCCAGCTTATGCCCCGTAAGCATGCCTTGAAATGCCGTCAGGTAACGATCCCAAGCATTCTTGTAGCCGGGCGGCCAAATGCCACTCTCATAACCAAAGCAAAGATAAATATTAGGTTCATTATGAGTTAGCCAGTGCGAAACTGAATCACCAAACTCTCTGGCTAACATTTCAGTGTAGTTGGCAAATTCCTTAGCAGTATCAGGATTCTCCCAGCCACCTTGCTTAGCTATCCAAGAAGGTAAAGTAAAATGTAATATAGTAGCAAAGGCTTTAACCGGTTTAAGCTGCGCAAGTAAGCTCTTGTAAAATGCGATAGCTTCTTTATCGAATTGACCGGGGCCTCTATGCAGGGTTGCCCAATTAAAAGAAAATCTATACGCGCCAAGATTCAAATTCTTGATTAGAGCTATATCTTCATCAAGATGCTCAATATGTTTCACCCCAAGTCCATTACCACTAGGTTTCAGTATCTTAGTCCAACGCGACCAATCTGAGAGCCCGCGCTTAGCTTCTTCGGCGTTGCCTTCTATTTGATAGGCAGCAGTAGCTGCACCCCATATAAACCCTTGCGGAAACTTGTGACTCATTATTCCATTATATACGTCAAAAGGGATCCTTCACTTCATTCAGGACTTCGCTAAATCAAATCTAAGGCAGAATCCGACAGCCAACCACGCTGCTCATCAATCACCAATTCTGACCAATGGTTATCAGTTCCAATCACCTCAACTATTTGCGCCGGCAGCAACTCCATTAGCTCAGGGAACTCCTCACTATTACCCGAGCGCAATTGCGCAGCACTAATAATTACCGCATGCCGCTTCATAACTTGATTATTAGCTATGAATAAGAAATTAAGTAAACTAAAAACAAAAATCACTATCATTAAATAACGCAATGCAGTTTTATGCAAAAACTTCTTCCTGAAAACAAACAATATATTGGTCAATAGCAGTAACAGGAATGCTTCCATCAAAGTCATATAGCCATAGCCAAGCATCGCTGGCTGCTTAAGCTTCACCTCATCTAAAAGCAACTGCAAGTTATTATTAAGCTCATGATCACGCGGAATATAACGCTTTGCTTGATAATAATTAGCTAATGCTTTACCATGTTCGCCAGCCTTATAATAAGCATTAGCCGTATTAATCAGGAGATAAGGATTCTTCGAATCATGCTTAAGAAGAGCCGCATAGCCTTCAGCAGCCTGAGCGAAATCACCGTTAAGATAGAGCTTCTGAGCGTAATCCAACTTAGACTTACTTAGCATATCGCTTCGCCTCCTCAATTAAATCCAGTGCTTGAGTTCTTATCAATTCAAGATCAAGACCCGTTTGACCGCTATAGAGATAGGTATCAATAGTCACAAAAAACTTATCCAAGTTCTCATTGCGGATATTAAACTTAGCGCATAAATCTTTAAGCAAAATACTAATCTCCTCAATCGATTTAGCCTGAGCTACTTGTTTAGCAGTTTTAGTAAAACTTACTGAACCTGCACTAGTAAAGCTTTCCAGCTTAAGAAGTTTGGAGCGTAGTCCATAAACAACATAAGCAAGATTGATCAAGCCTAAAATCAAGAACATTAACCAGAACGGCAGGCTTGGTGGCAAATGTTCTGCAAGCACTTTGGTATTAGGAATATTCATCAATTCCGCTTTAGCCACTAGCTGTTCTGGTTCAGAGTATTCTTTATCAGGCTTAGCACCAGTGCTAGCACTAACATCTAGTTCAAACTTAGAACCAGTAATTATTTCGTAGCGTTTAGTATTAGTATTAAAATAAACTAGCGGATTTAGCTCTATACCAAGCTTGCCACTACGCTTCGGAATTATCACCTTGCGCACTAGCAGTCTAAAACTTCTCACACCACCACTCAAGCTAGCATTAACAGTTTTCTTATCCTCAAACACAGTATATTGAGCCGACTTAGGCACTAGGTCTAAAACTAGAGATTTAGGATTACCAGTACCAGTAGCAGTCAAACTCAGCATAAGCAGCAAACCCTCTTCAACAGTGGTTTTATCAAGATCACTAGCTAGTGACAAGGACCCAACATAACCGCTAAAATTCTTAGGAATAGGGCTAGGTAAGGCTCGTACATTAATTACTAGATTATTAGAGCTAAGTGCTTGCTCAGACTCGAAGGATCTATTAACCAGCTGCGCAAAAGGATCAAAAGCTCTTGCACGCATAGCATCAACATCAACCACTACTAATTTCAAATCTTGTGCTGGAATACTTATCGCTCCAGCCTTAATCGGATAGAGTATAGTAGCCATCTCGTAATAATAATATTTAACACCATCAATGGTTTCTTCGCCCTCAGTACCACCGTCTATCTTCTCTTGCAAAAAATTATCAAAATTAAAAGAATCAGAAGCAAAATTAATACGCTTAACATTACCCTGATGATAGAGACGCAATTTGAGTTTAAGCTGCTCACCTACATAAGGATTAGTATTAGATGCGGTTAACCGTGCAAAAGTTTTATAATCCTGGTTAATCACGAAGGGGGGCGCCACGGCAGCTGCACTCGTTTGTGATGAAGTCACAGGGCTAGTTGTAGCAGGGCTTGCAGCCGCCACTGTTTTAGCCGGCAAAACATTAATTGTAATAGGATCACTGCTATGAACAAAACCCTGAGCATCTATGCTCGCTGAGGGCAAAGTGAACTTGCCGACATGTTTAGGCTGTATCATCAGCGTAATACGATGCTGCTGCGATCTAACACCGTTAACAATCTTGATATTAGTAGCATTGCTCTGAGCCACCACCACAAAATCCTCAGTCTCAACCGGGAAGCGTAACTTACCGACGCTATTAGCTCTTACATTAACAGTAAGGGTGATAGTTTCATCAAGCGAGATTTCAGTTGCACTTATCTGCGCCTCAAACATTGGCTCAGCTAAGGCTGCTAATCCTAGGCTAAGTGCTAATAATAAAGTAACTAACCTCATTAGCTTATTTGCTTAATAATATTGCTTGTAGATTTGCCTGCCACTAATTCGACTAATACTATTTTAGTACCAATTGCTTTAGCCGTGCGAGCTTCAGGCAAAGTCTCTAAATCATAATCACCACCCTTAGTATAGATCTGTGGTTGCACCAATTTAAGAAACTCAGCAGCATCTTCTTGCTCGAAAATCACCACATAATCTACCGGCGTAAGAGCTAGCAGCAGCTCAGCCCTATCTTCCTCTGAATTAATTGGACGACTGGCACCTTTAAGTTTACGCACACTAGTATCAGAATTAAGCCCAACCACAAGCACATCACCTAACTGGCGCGACTTAGCCAAGTAACGGCTATGCCCGACATGAAGAATATCGAAGCAACCATTAGTCGCCACTATAGTTTTACCGGCAGCGCGCAATTCAGCGAATAATTTAGTAGCTTCTTCTTGTTTAACTAGTTTTTTCATTGATTTTAGTTTTGAAGCATTTATCCTTAAGGCAATCATTAGCTAGCGGACACTCAGAAGGATCTTTCATCTTCACCCATTCCTTGCGAAAACACTCACGAGCATTAATGTAGTCTAAAGCAAAATCAAACATTTCATCTAAAGATTTAGCATGCATTTCTGCAAGCGCCTTAAGCGCGTAGAACTCTTCGCTATAGCCTAAAGCTAGGTTTATATTGAACATGCGCCTGCATACAGGCAGGCCTGTGACTTTGCACTCTGCTATTTTGCTATGTTGTGACTCCGACACTATATAGAAGTGTACAATCTTAGATTCTGCACTCGTGCTGAAAGCGCAAAAACGTGATACTCATCACGTTTTTGCTATATAATAAATAATTGCAAATGATTCTCAGTAAGCTCAAAGCTGGCGAAAATTGCATATTACTAAGTATCCCTGACGCTATCAGAACAGACCTAATACGTCTGGGGTTTTGCGAGGGCGATAAGGTTCTATGCATAGCAGCTATACCAGGCGGACCTACGGTAATACAGAAGAATCTGCAAGAAACCGCAATAGGCAATGAATACTCCAAGCACATTAAGATCCAAAAAATTAATTAGGGTCGCTCTAATCGGCAATCCCAATGTCGGCAAATCGGTGATTTTCAATTACCTAACTGGGCTTTATGTCGATGTAAGTAATTATCCCGGTACTACTATTGAGATCTCCCGCGCCAAACTACTCAAGCTACCTAAGCCTGAAGAATTAGAAATCGAAATCATAGATACTCCTGGAGTTTATGGGATTTCGGATAGTAACGACGAAGAGCGCGCAACCAAGCAATATGCCATAAGCGCAGATTTGATAATTAACGTCGCTTCGGCTCTTAGTCTCAGTCGAGATTTATTCCTCACCAAACAACTAGCTGACATGGGCAAGCCCATGCTACTAGTGATCAATCAGATTGATGAAGCTAGAACTCGCAAACTTGAAATCAACAACAAACTACTAAGTCAAGAACTCGGCATAGATATCATCAGCACCGTTGCCACCCAGAAGACCGATTTGGATAAGATTGCTACTACTATATTATTCACATATTATCCGCTGAAGGATAATATATTATCCTTCAAGACTGGTATCGCCTCAAACTCAGTCACCGAGAAGATTAGACGCTTCGAAGGAGAAGCCTTAACTCGCTCAGAAGCCTTAACAATGGCTGAATCTGAACCCACACTACGCGAAGAGATATACCGTTTACGTCGCAGCGAAGTGAACGAACTTAGCGAACGCTGCATATCTAAAATTACATTCTCCAAGAGAGATTTTCTTGGCAGAATACTACTAAACCCACTCGTTGGATCTATAGCAGCAGCTCTGATTCTTTATTTATTCTTGTACCTCTTCTTGGGTAATTTTATAGCTGGCACGGTAGTAGATGCTATCGAAAAAGGTCTATTCAATAAATACTACGAACCTCTGGTGCGCAAACTAGTAAGCTTAGTATTGCCAATTGCTAGAGGTGATGTGCTTGGTCACATAGATCTCAAGACTGCTGCTGGCACGGTATTAGCTGGTGACTATGGCTTGCTTACTCTTACTATTACTTACTTATATGGTCTGCTTTTTCCCTTGGTTTTTGGTTTTTATTTGGGCTTAGCCTTGCTTGAGGATAGTGGTTACCTGCCTAGACTTGCAGTACTTGCTGATGGTGTACTCTCTAGGCTAGGAATGAATGGTAGAGCCATAATCCCACTGATACTAGGTGGCGGTTGCGTCACTATGGCTACAGTGACTACGCGCTTACTCAAGAATGACAAAGAAAAATTAATCACTATGACCCTGCTTGGACTGAGCATACCTTGCAGTGCTCAGCTTGGTGTTATTCAGGGCTTACTAATGCGCGTAGGTGGGATTACGCCTTGGTTAGTTTGGG
>JAYVUR010000147.1:0-4491 GCA_043787715.1 Candidatus Melainabacteria bacterium | reverse complement strand
GCGGTTGGGATAATGGTCTCTCTGGTGGTAGTGGCGGTTCGGGTGCTTATAGCAGTTCTACTTTAGCTGTGGTATCGGGTGCAATTTATACGATTAATGTAGGTGCTTCAGGTGCTGCTGGTATTGTTGCGCAGTCATATCATGCAGCTGGTTCTGCTGGCGGTGCTGGTGCGCCAAGTTCTTTTGTTTTGGGTGCTTCAACCTTAGTTCAAGCTGATGGTGGCGGTGGCGGTGTCGGTGGACTATTAGGTTCTGGCGTTGGTCAATTTGGTGGCCTCGGTGGAGCTGCTGGTGTAGGTACTGCAGTACTGCCCGGTATTCGAGGAACTATTGTTGGTGCCTATAATGAATCTACTGGGGCTCTTTCTCCTAGTCTTGATGCTCGTTTGAGTAATCCGGGTAATGGTGGTACGGGAGGGCGTTCTAATGGTAATAGTGGTAATACCTCTGGTACTGCTGGTAGCTCAGGTGCAGTAAGCCTTGCTTATACTGGTGCTACGACTTATGAAACTAGTTGTGGAGGATCATCTTCTATTGGTTTCTCTTATTGTTGTCGTATTGATACCGTAACAGGAAGAACTATTTGTAAAAAAACCAACTCTGCAACCCCCATTACTTGGACTAATTTTGGGGTGGCATTCTCTGAATCTACAACAGTTGCAGTCGGGACTTATTCATTAAGCTGTACTACTGGTGTAACGGGCACAAGTGGACCTGTTTGCATCAGAACTAACAAACGTACTGGCGTGAGTGATTGTATATTTAATGCAAATACTTCAGCTAATCTATGGACTAGTTGCCCGACCCCTGCTTTCTAACTAAGCCTGCGCCGATTGAATCTTAATTGCTTCAATTAAATCGTTAGGTTCTATATAGCCTTCTTCAAGAAGTATGCGTCCGATTGGGAATTTCTCGTCGGCAGCTTGAGTAGCTTGTACTTTAAGTGCGCGCTCAAGTTGCTGCTCGGAGAGTTTACCTAGTTCTATTAAAATTTCCCCTAAACGTTTCTTCGACATAATGGTGCTCATTTATATTATTCCCAGCCCAGATATTAGCATTTCTTTGGCTTGGCTGCGTGGCTTATCTTATATATACCAGCCGTGAAATGCACGTTATAATTCGGTAGTACTCTTATAGAGCTTATGAATTCAAAATTCGTCAATAACAACTTGCTTAGTACTTACCACCCGCGCACTAAGTATTATCAATATACAGCTTTGGGGCAAGCATTTGCATTCTTTGTCTTAGCAGCTGTTTGGATTTCTATAGTATTTGCTGCGGCGGCTGGTGGCGGTATTACTTTCGCGTGGTTATTGCCTTGGGTCTTGTATAAGTTCAGTGGCGAACTTGGTCTTAGTGCTGAGCTTGCGCGCCAAATCGCTGAAGTGCTCGCTTACCTCGCGCCGACAGTTACTGTCGCGACGGTTATTCCTGTAAACGCACTATTTATGGTGCTTTGCGAGCGTAAGTTCTTAGCCTTGCTTACTATGCGTACTGGTCCTACTGATGTAGGCCCTAATGGTTTCTTGCAAACACTGGCTGACGCACTTAAGTTACTTTTTAAGGAAGACACTACTCCAGCTAAGGCTGATGGTTTACTCTTCACTCTGGCTCCAGCATTATTCTTCGCACCAGCAATGGTAGTCTTCATGCCCTTACTCTCTGTAGCTTCGAATAATCTTGGTATCTTCGCTACTACTAACCTTGATATCGGTCTTATATTCGTGATTGGTCTTGCTTCACTCGGTACTATGTCACTAGTGATGGAAGGTTGGTCCTCTAATAATAAGTACTCACTAATGGGTGGTCTAAGAGCCGCTTCCCAAGCGATAAGCTATGAGATTCCGATGGTGCTAGCACTAATCGCCATCATACTTATGAGTGGTTCGATGAATCTGGTGGAAGTATCTGATGCTCAAGCAGGTGGACTATTACAGTGGAATATATTTGGTAACGGACAAATTCTAGAAATCACTAATTTATTTGCTAGTGCACACGGATCGCTAGTGCATGGTTTAGTCTCTACTTTGTTTGTGCTTCTATGTATGTCACTATTTGTGATTTTCGTAACGGCTTCTACCGCTGAAGTGAACCGTATACCCTTCGATATCCCTGAAGCGGAGTCAGAGCTGGTATCTGGTTTCAATACTGAATGCTCTGGTATGAAGTTCGCGTTATTTTTCTTAGCTGAATATACTAACCTCTTCATCGCTTCAGGTGTAGCAGTGGTCTTATTCTTAGGTGGATCGCACTTGCCGATTAGCCTAGCAGCCGAGAACGCACTCTACGGCAGCCTTAGCCATGTGGCGGTCAATCTACCTTTACTAGGTGATCTGGGCGGATTATTAGCTGATGTGAATTTGGTTTGGGTAGTGACTAGCCTTGTCTTCATTACTAAGATTTATTTGATGTTCTTACTGGCGATTTGGATTCGCGCCACTCTGCCGCGCCTGCGTCAAGATCAGCTGATGGAGTTCGGTTGGAAATACTTAATCCCATTGACTTTAGCTATAATTTTTATTATGACCATACTCTTGGAGGTACTAGGTAGATGATTACTAATATATTAGAGGCGACTAAATCTACTGCTGAAAATATTGCTAAGCCATTCCTGCAAACCGCTGATGGTTTGATGAATATTGCTAAGGGCATGTACACGGTGGCGAAACACATCACTCGCGATCCTATCACCACGGCTTACCCGCATGTGATGCCGGAGCTCTACCCGCGCTCGCGTCATAGACTGGCTCTTAACGTAGATCCAGACACTGGTGAGCATCTCTGTATTGCTTGCAAGCAGTGTGAGCGTGTTTGTCCAGATGCTTGCATCTCTGTTATCCCGCACGACACAGTTAAAGCTAAATCAGGACAGTTCTATATCGATCATGGACTCTGCATGTTCTGTGGACTTTGTACAGAAGTTTGTCCGACTGACTGTATTATCAATACTGTAGATTTCGAGATGTCCACGGAGACTCGTGAGGATCTGGTTTATGATATCCGCAAGCTCACTCTCACTCAGTCTCAAAGTCGCGAGTATTTCAAACTCAAAGAATATCAAACCAAAGCTCAGAAGGAAGAAGCGAAAGCTGCCGCTGCTGCAGCCAAGGCTGCTGAAGCACCTGCTGCTCTGGATCCAGCTAAAGAAGAGGCTTGCAAAGCAACGCTTGCTAAGATGTTAGCTAAGGTTAAGGCTGGTAATTAGGTAGCTGCGCCGGTAGTGCCGCTCACTGTTTTTCATAATCCGCAATTTGTTGCTTAAGTGTTTCTAGTACGGTAGGGTAGTTGTCAATTTTATTAGGATCATAGCCATATTTAGCTAATTCTGAATCAGCAAAAGACTTAATTTCTGATTCAGTGCTTGGAAGGGTTGCGCTTCCGAGTAAGCTCCTTATTATTAAAGTATCCATTCTTGATTTGAGTACATAGCTTGCATCTTCTAGAGTCATATCGCCATGTCCGAGAACTATTCCCTGAAAAGCATTATGTGCTGTTATTTGTAAGAACTGTAAGGTGTCAACTTCACCTTCTTCGCTATCTATTTCGATACCATGCTCTTGGTTGTAAGTAAAATATGCTTTCAGCTTATCAGTTAGAAAGTTATAATATCTGAGACGCTCAATTGTGTTGTATTTAGTACTAGAATATCTAAATATTTTGCGCAGAGATTCTATGGCATGTTGCTCAGTATCAAGAACTAATGGCTGCATTCCTACAAGAGCTTCTTGATAATTTAGATTTAAAATTGCTTCAACAAAACAGTAGATGGTTTTTTCGTGGATACTGATTTTGGAGAGAAGCGCAGCTTTGGTTGGTAATAAAATAGTAGTAAGTAAGATTGGCAGTAGTAGCTTATTTCTCATTATAATGAATAAAATCACATAAAGATTAAGCCTGAGTTAAGACAAACACCTTTATTTGTGAACATTTGCATTTAAGAGATTAAGCTGCCGCCACAGCCGCTTTAATCTCAGCCAACTGCTCAATTCTAGCGAAGAACTTCGCCTGCCAAACATTAAAATCAGCATCAAAATCCACATCAAGCTCTTGGCGTGGCATCATGCTAGTGCCGCCTAGTCTTGCTATGCTCTCATCTACCTTGCGCCCGCAGCCACAGTAATCAGCATAAGTCTTATCACCAAGTGCAAGTACTGAATACAAGAAATTCTCAGAAAGATTAGGCGCCTTAGTTTCATAGAGAGCTTTGCAGAATTTCTCGGTTGAGCCGGGAGGATCACCTTCACCCCAAGTAGAGATCACCACCAGTAGAAGACCTGTATTGGCTAGGTCATTAGGGCTTAGACCACCGATGGGTTTAATGACTGTTGCGTAAGAACGTTTAGTCGCTTCAGCTACTACTTGCCTAGCTAGTTTTTCAGAATTGCCAGTCTCGGTGCCGAATAATACAGTTAGCTTGATGTCTGCCATATATACAATATATCAGTCTGGGGCACTAGTAGCAAGGGGATCCTTCGCTTCGCTCAGGATGAC
>JAYVUR010000146.1:0-3974 GCA_043787715.1 Candidatus Melainabacteria bacterium | reverse complement strand
GTGCGATACAGACCGGACGCAAAGAAGGTATGCAAACTCTGGAATCAGCTTTAGCTGAACTTTATAACGCTGGCAAGATACGCCTAGAAGATGCTCTAGCACGCTCGTCTAAGGTAGATGAGCTGAGAAACCTTATTAATACTGCGGCTGGGGTTTAAAAATACCAAAGCCCGTTTTATGCTTGTTTGAACCACTTGTTTAACATCCACGAAAACGTCACTGGTACTACGAATAGTGAGAGTATATTAGCACCGACTAGTAGTGAGAATAAGTAACTTGTAATTAAGGCTTTTTTGTAGAGAATGGTAAGGATGATTATTCCTGTGCTGAAACGCACTGATAATCCTGTGCCTATGAGTATAGATTCTTGTTTGCTTAGTTCATTTCTGAATAAGAATAATGAACCTAAGATTTTAGATAGAGCAGCGACTACGAAAATTAAGGCGATTAAAGGGAAATTGCTCAAGAGTGAATTTAGATTGGTTTCAAGCCCGATAGACAAGAAGAAAAATGGTGCGAATAAACCATAACAAACAGTTCTTAAGTCTTGTTTGATAAATTCCAGTCTTTGATCGGCTATTAGGTTCTTGACTAGGACTCCAGCTGTTAAAGCGCCTAGAGAAGCTACTTGCAAGTAATCACCCAAGCTTATAAACAGAAAGAATATAAACATTACGAATAAAAACAGACTCTCCAGGTTGAGAAACTTGAACTCTTGCCTCTCTTGTTTCATGAAGATTAGGACTAAAGCGAGCAAGATGATGCTGACGAAAAGTGCGCGGTGATCAGCGTCTAAATTAATCCTAATACCGAGTAAGTAAGATACGAGTAGAAATGAGCTAAGCTCGAATAAATCATCTAGAGCGCCAAGTCCGATAATTTTTTGTCCTAGCTTGCTTTGAACTATCTTGTGACTATCGAGTATTGGTATAAGTACTACTTCACCAGCGGTACTGAACGAGAGAGCTAGTAAGGCTGCAATGATTAATTTTAGTTTTATTATGAAATAGAATAAGATTAATAAAGCTGCGAAATTAAAAAGCACAAGGCTTGCGCTATTAGCGACAATGGATCCGCCATTTTTGAACATGGATTTAATATCAAGCTCGAAGCCGATAATAAAAAGTAAGAAATACATGCCAAGGTCACTAAGAAATCCCATGGTCTCTGTCTGAGTCACGTTAGTAAAAAGTTCAAAGTGTCGAAGAATTAAACCTATAATCAAGGCTGAAAATATCCAAGGTATTTTAATTTTCTCTATTAGCCCGCCTAAGAAGAATACGCTTATGAAGAAGAGGCTAATAAATTGGAAGCTTGAAATCATATCGTTATAATAATATTATAACCCGCGAGACCTGTCGTTTCTTTGGGCTTCTGCGCATAGATAATTTTGCTAGGCAGCTGGTTAAATTGGGCAGGCTTGTTTAATGATGTTAGCTACATGATCACTGATCGTAGCGGTGATACTCGTTTGACTATAGTGCGAGATGGCGACACTAAGACTATTTGGGATTTATTGGAAGAGGGTAATGAGCCTGCCCCGGATTGGTATGCGGCCTTCAAGCAGCAACATTACAAGCAGCCTTCAGCTCCGCCTAAGCCGTGATAATTTCACCAAGAACTTCAGCTGTTAAGCTCTGTAATCCTACAAAACTAATATCAAGTCCTTTAATATTTTTGTAGATAGTGGTGTTAGTGTCCGAGCTTATCACTATATTTTTGCCTTGAGGATATCGTGCACGAAAAGCCGTGAGCCCATCAGGCTCGAAAGCATCACGTTTCCATTTACACTCTATAGCAATGGGATCTGAGCCGCGTTTGAGAATTACGAAATCAACTTCTTTATTGTTCTTAGTGCGCCAGTAGTAGATAGCTGCACCGGTGTTTTGTAGCTTGGCTTGAAGTTCAGTTAGTACTATATGCTCCCAAACTCTGCCGATATCATTAGGATGAATAGTATCCCAGCGATTAAAATAGCAAACAAAACCTGTATCAAAAGCATAGACCTTGGGGGTGGCGACTATTTCATTAGAAGCCCTCTTGTGAAAGGGTTTGATGACAGAGACTAGATAAGTCTCTTCAAGTATGGATAGGTATTTTTGGATGGTAGGTCTTGTGACCTGACAGCCATCGGTATAAGTAGTAGCTTCGAACATACCTCCACTATGTAGCATCACTAGTTCGCAGAACTTAATGAATGATCGTTTGTTGTCTATCCTGAATAGTTCTTCTATGTCTTTTGCCCAGTAGCTATCTATCCATTCTGAGAATAGATGATCGCTAAGATTTTTGCGTAAGAACATTGGTGGAAGACCGCCATGAGTCAGGCGATGATTAATATCGGTGTTACCGAAATCTTCAAGATCATCATAGATCATGTTAGTTAGCTTGATGACTGTTTTTCTACCACTGAGGCTATCGCGAAACTTCTTAGTTGCTGCCAGTGTAGAAGAGCCTGTGGCAATGATTCTTAGATCAGGAAAATAATCTGCACCAATTTTAAGCAGTTGAGATGGATCTTCATGTTTATGCACTTCATCTATAACTACTATTGGTTTATTTATTGATTTATAAAAACTCTTAGGCTGCTCAAGTCTAGCTAGATCATCTAAATCCTCGCAATCTAGGTATTCAATATCGCCTAGACTTTTGCAGAGATAAGTTTTGCCGGCTCTGCGCACCCCTGTAAGCCAGACTAGATTACGCTCCTGCCAAGCTTTTTCAAGTAAATTTAGCCAGAAATGGCGCTGTATCATGGTTTTATTATACCACTTATCTAACCAAACGCAACTCAATTTTCGTTTGGTCGGACTAAGTGAAAAGATACTTGCGCTTAGCTGCCATGCAATTATAACAATATTATAATCTGATAACATAATCTAGGCATGGATTTAACAGCCTCTCTAGCCCTACTTTATATATTGCATATAGCTTTTATTGCTCCGGGTAATATGGTGGATTGGCAGATTAGTCTCTGTCGTTTCTTTGGGCTTTTGCGCATAGATAATTATAAGCAAAAAGCTCTTCAACCTAATAGTCTTGATGTGCATTTAGGTAGATCTTTTGCTAGGCAGTTAGCAGACGGCAGCTTCGAGACTTGTGAAGCTGATTACATAGTATTAGCTCCTGGTGATTTTGTGCTGGCTACTACTTGTGAGTTTTTTTATTTCCCGCGTAATATTCATGGAGTGCTGCAAGGCAAAAGCTCTTGGGCTAGGCTTGGTCTCTATGTAGAGTCGGCAGGACTCTTCGATAGTGGTTTCAAGGGTGAAGGCGTAGTAGAACTTACTAATCAAGGCAATTGCCCGCTTACGCTTAGAGCCGATTCGGCAATTGCGCAGATGATTTTTTATCGCAACCTTCCAGTGTGGAGACCATACGGCAAGAAGAAACATTCACGTAGTAATTACCAAGGTCAAACCGGTGCTCGCCAGAGTGCTCTAGCTGACGTGCTTGCGCGTGATAGAGAGAAGTTCGCGGCAAGGACTGGTGAGGCGGTGGAATTGAATTAAGTTCTTGGTTCCGGTACTAGGGTTTTCAGAAATTCTGTGAAGCGCTCACTAGTGATTATGTCTAAAGGTATCCCAAACTTAACTAAGTCTTTGCGTAGATCAGTTAATACTTTTCCAGCGGCTTTGCCTTGATAGAGCCAATCAGAAATTTTTGTTTTTAATTCACTTAATGGTCCAGATAGTGAGCCGCCTAAGATGCTGCGAGTTGATATCGCTGAATCATTTAATTGCCCTGAAAGCTCTTTGAAATACCTAGATAGGCGGTCAAATATAAAAGTCTCAGCTATGCTTTTTGCTGCGCCTTGTTGATTCTTGGGGATATGATCTTGAGGCAGTATTGATAGCTGTTTAAGTTTTTCTGCTGCGATGGGCGGAATCTCTTCTCTGGAATGGATGGCCATTAACGCGTTAATTGGTACTTGTATCTGAGAAGTTTTTGTGGCGAGGCTTATAGTATTCATA
>JAYVUR010000145.1:0-10340 GCA_043787715.1 Candidatus Melainabacteria bacterium | reverse complement strand
AGCAGCAAGACCAAGTGAGTAGCTGGCTGCTACGGTGTCACCAGCACCGGTGACATCGAATACTTCTACGATGTTGAAGGCTGCTATTAATTCTGGCTGCGCATTGCGCTTGAATAATGCCATGCCCTTGGCGCCACGGGTGAGAAGAACCTCTTCACTGTCAATCTTCGTAAGCAAAGCCTGACCAGCTGCTAATAATTCATCATCGTTCCTGATCTGATAGCCTAGAACACACTCAGCGTCTGGCTGATTGGGTGTCATAGAATAGGCGCCGATAAATTTGGTGAAATCGCCAGTGCTATCAACAATCACGCGTTTGTTTTGCGCTTTAGCTAATTCAATAATCTTCTTGCTTGAGCTAGGATTTAAGACCCCGCTGTTGTAATCCGAAATCAATACTATATCGGTGGCACCAACTAGACGTTTGAAGCTCATAGTTAGTTCTTGTTCTATATCCTTAGATATAGCGAAACGATCTTGCCTATCTAGTCTTAGTACTTGTTGCTTAACCTTAGTGCCGCTATCAGGGTTGTGATTTGAGCTTGAGATGACACGAGTCTTAACAGTGCTTTTGCGCTCCGTATCTATTACCAGTTCCAAAGCTATATTCACCTTCTCTGCTAGTTTGCGTATCTGCTCAGCGCCGCTATCCTCACCGGCAACTCCAAGTAGAGTAACATTGCCGCCTAGTGCAGCAATATTAGCTGCGGCATTACCAGCACCACCCAGTGCGTAATCTGAACCGACGTGATTAAGTATGATGACTGGCGCTTCACGTGATATACGCTCTGGGCTACCAAGTAAATATTCATCAAGAATAATATCGCCAACCACAAGTATTCTTGCCTTCTTGAAGGAGCGTACTATCTTCTTGAGGTTTTCTTTTTGGCTAGCACTAAGCATTAGTGTTCGAAAACTCCTTGATAGCCTTGCAAATCCAATTCTATATATATCGCAAGATGCTCCATGCAGCGCTGAGCTAGTTCCATCTTGCCTTCACGCTTGAGCATGCCTGTCAGCTTGTCGTAGATATCTCTTAAGTGCGTAACATCACTAGCAGCGTATTTCTTCTGGTCGCTAGTGAGTTCGGCTGCTCCCCAGTCACTACCCTGTTGGTTCTTGTTAAGCTCCTTGCCGGTGATTTCTTTGCAGATGTCTTTAAGTCCATGTTTGTCGCTGTAGGTGCGTGCTAATCTGCTTGCGACCTTGGTGCAGAAATAATTTTTCACATCTATATTTAGCCAATACTTGAGCCAAGTAACATCAGTGCGTGCATAATGAAAAACCTTAAGTGGTTTAGTGCTTTCCATTAATTTCTTGAGATTGGGTGCAGATTTTTGGTCGAGGTCGATCTGGACTAAGGAGACTAAATTATTGGCATCGCCAATCTGCACTAAGCAGAGTCTATCGCGCACTAGATTAAGCCCCATCATCTCACCGTCAATAGCGATAATGTCGCAGCTGAGATAATGCTCGAGTAGTTCGTCGCTGAGATCAGTTTTAACTAGGCGTATGTCGGTGGCAACCATTTAGGGTTATTTTAGCAGTTTAAGGGAACTGCTTGTAAAAGCTGCTACGGTGCAAGACTCTTTCTACGTGCACCTCATTATTTGTAACGAAAAAGCCTAAGCGATAATCACCGAATCTCACTCTGTATGCATCCTTATGTCCGGTTAATTTTCTAAGATTGTTAATCTCGTTAAGCTTTGATATTTTAGGTAATATTGAGAAGATGAAAAGTGTTTTCAAGTCCCTTGCTTGAGCTTAGCGTAATAGTCCATGGCGTCCTCTTGGCTAAGTTTCTCCCCTTTGTTTTGAAGCATAGCCTCAAGTAAACCCTGATCTTCTATGTAGCCCTCAATTGCTTTAAACACATCAATATCCATTTGGACTACTTCCTTGCCGGTTTCATCACGTAGGATTTTGACGCGTTGCTCAAGATTCATAAGTCCTATTTTAGCATAATCTGTCAATATAGCCTAAGTTTTGAATTATAATCTGGTAGAGATGTTTAGCAGTATCGACTACCAAGTTATGACGCTTATCGCCGCTAGATTATCGGCTGGCTTGACTCGCATTTCTACTGACACTCGCAGCATTCAAGCTGGTGATGTCTTCATCGCAATTAAAGGTGCGAATCATGATGGTCATGATTATATAGATGCGGCGCTTGCGGCGGGGGCGGAGCTGGTGATAGCTGAGCGTGGTCGCATGGGGATCGCCACGGCGACTGCGTCGCCTCGCGATGACAAGTGTCATCCTGAGCGAAGCGAAGGATCCCTCGGCGCGGACGCGGCTGTCATTGCGAGCCCGCAGGGCGAAGCAATCCATCGAGTGCTATACGTAGATAGCGCCATCGCTGCTTACCAACTACTTGCTAAAACTTATAGGCGCCTAGTGAACCCTACAGTAGTTGCTATCACTGGCAGCTCAGGTAAAACCACCACTAAAGAAATGATGCGACTAGTATTATCGCAGCGTTATCGCGTGCATTACACAAGCGCTAATCTCAATAATGAAATCGGTGTGCCGCAAACCGTAGTGGCGATGCCGGCTGATACTGAAGTGCTGGTGCTGGAGATGGGTATGCGCGGACTGGGGCAAATACAGGAATTGAGCGTTTGTGCTGAACCGAATATCTCTGTGATTACTAATATAGGTACGGCGCATATAGAATTGTTAGGTTCCGTTGAAAACATTCGCAAAGCCAAACTTGAAATAGTTTCTGGCATGGTGGCGCGCGAAGACTTAGCGCCGCTCTTAGCAGTAGATGCTTTTTTGTATGAGACTTTAACTGCCAACCCTGATCTATTGAAGCCGCATGTAGAAACTAAAGGCGCAGATTGGAAACTAAATGTAATGGGTTTCGATGCTGCGCGCCGCTTCACTATTAATGGTCTTGCTGGTGCTGCGATTCATAGTGATGCTAATGCAGTGGCTACTGTAGCGCAGGTCTTAGGGTTAAGCGAAAACGAAATTCAAGCTGGACTCTTGGAATATAATCCCGGTCGCGGTAGCGGTAGTTATCATCATGATGCGCGCGGCAATCTTATAATAGATGATAGCTATAATGCTAATCCTGATTCGCTCAGGGCTAGTGTAGGCGCAGTCTGCGAGCAGTTCTCAGAGCGCGTGAAAATCTTAGTACTTGGTGAGCTTAAAGAATCCTCACCTGAATTAGTGGATGCGGCGGTCACTTATGTAAGCTCGCATATAGACATACTGATAGATGCACGCGGGCGTTCTATTGAAGATGTGATTGAAGAATTGAGAGCTAAGCTCGTTGGGCTTAATAATGCGGTGGTGCTAGTTAAGGGGTCTAGGGTTTCTCAGTTGGAGAGGGTGGTTGATGAAGTCGTTTGGTGCCTGTAGGATAATCTTCCAGTCTTTTTTTGGCAAATTCTAATCCGGCTCTACAGGCGGTTAGAGTCCAATCTGATCTGTCGTTAGGACCTAACTCGTTTCGAGTTTTATTTGCCATGTCCACGGCAATGTTTGCGCTTCTTACTAATCCTTCAGCTTCTTCGCGGTTCTTTGTCGACTGGCTAGCTTGCATCGCTTCACCCCAGATCTTTGCAAGCTTGAGAGCGTCTATTTTGCGACCAGTTGCTTCTGCTATTGTTTTGGCTTCAATAATTCGTTCCCAATACTCAGTTGGTGCATAAGCGATATCTACAGGTAAATTTATTTCATCAGCTCTGCTTGCTGTCGGCAGCATTAGTCCGGCTGCTAGTAATAATGGTTGAAAATTGATTTTCATACTTTAATCCTCCAGATTGATACCTTTGCATACTATCTTAGTATTTATACGGAATGCCTGCAATTGGTAATAACTTATTATCATAGCGCCAATAGTGGTGCATGGTGGCACTATTGGCGATTTTGCTATTAATTTCACTGTCAATGAAAACTTTTAGCAAATGCTTTCACTCAGAATGAAAACTTAGTATCTGTGCGGGATGTCCGCTATCGCCAGCACCTTATCGTCATAACGCCAATAACGGTTACGCAAGAAATATCCATGCTCTATAAGTTTGGATTTAAGGTAGTTGGGTGGTAGCGCGCGTAGAGGGCGCTTGAAACTATCAGGAGCGTTACCGAAAAACAAACGCCAGAGATTAGCTTCGGTGCATAAATTAGTAGCGATGATAATTAGTTTGCCGGGTCTAATGATAAGTGGGGCGGCGCGCTCAAGGAAGCTATCTAAATCATCAAGCTCTGCAAGGTCAGCATCGGCAATTACATAAGTGAATGTTTTGCGATTGCTGTTGCAGCGATTAATTGCATCATCGAGGCTAGTAGTTTTGAGCAGCATATTACCAAGTTCAAGTTGTCTGTCGATTTCTTCTTGCTTATCACTAAGATGCAGTATCGATTGGCTGCTGCCGGTTTCTAGTCTAATCTTCTTGAGTAGAAGTTTGTGCATTAGAGTCTCTCCTCGGCTGCACGAGCGTGCCCCTCTAATTCTTCGGCACGCGCCATTAGTGCTGTTTTTTTAAGTAAGTCTTGAAACTTGCGGCTGTCACGCTTCACGCCAGAGAAATCTATAATAGATGTCTTCTTGATGAAGTCTGCACACTGCAACCCTGAGCTGAAACGCGCTGAGCCAGCGGTAGGTAGGCAGTGACTTGGTCCCGCGATATAGTCGCCTAGACTTTCGCAAGAATTAGAACCTATGAATATTGCGCCAGTGTGTTTAATAAGAGGAATAAGTTTGCGCGCGCTGAGAGTCTGCAATTCTAGATGCTCGGGCGCGTAGGCGTTAATTAATTCAGCAGTCTCTTTAAGACTTGGCGCAACAAGAACTGCGCTCCATTTAGACCAGCTGGATTTTATGGTTGTGATTTGTTTTTCAGTTTTGCAGCTTGCAAGTGCGGTGATCTGCAATTCTACTTCTTCGCGTATGGCTTGAGCAATAAAAGCATTGTCAGTTACTGTTAGCGTAGATTCTAGTCCAGAACCGTGTTCTAGCTGGCTTAGTATATCAGCGGCGACTTCTGCTGGGCGAGCTGAAGCGTCAGCGACTATCATTAGTTCGCTGGGTCCATAAATACCATCTATGCCTACTTGCCCGAAAACTTGTTTCTTAGCAAGGCTGACATAAATATTGCCGGGTCCTACTATTTTATCTACTGGTTTAATCGTTGCTGTGCCGTAAGCTAGAGCCGCAATAGCTTGCGCGCCACCAATAGCGTAGATTTCTGTGACGCCAGCTATCTTGGCTGCAGCGAGCACGGCTGGATGAATACCTGAGCTGCGTGGCGGGCTCACTAGTACTATGCGTTTAACACCAGCGACGCGCGCTGGAATAGCCGTCATTAGTACGGTTGAGAGCAGGGCAGCATTGCCGCCTGGAATATAAACTCCAACTGAATCGAGTGCTTGATAGTTAATACCAAGAACCTCGCCGACTTCGCCCTTATAATTCCAAGCGCGAATACGTTTCATTTCTTCTTGGTGAAACTTGCTGATGCGTTTATAAGCGTGCTTAATAGCGGTAATTAGTTTTACTGCGATACTATCACTGGCTTGGACGCTTAGTGAACCACTATAATTATCAAATTCTTTATTGTAATGTTTAAGCGCCTCATCGCCCTTGCTTCTCACTTCAGCGATGATATTGCGCACTGTCTCCTCGAAGCTCGCTAATTTATCCTCAGCATAGCGTTTATTTAATTCTTGGATTTTAGTTAAGTTCTCTGACATTAATCAAAAACAATGGTACGACCTTGATAACTAATAATTTTGTCTTCAGCGTGCGCGCAGAGTGCCTTAGTGAAAACCATACGCTCAATATCTCTACCCTTGGCGATATAGTCATCCACTGTATCCCTGTGCCCGACAGCGATTACGCCCTGTTCGATAATAGGTCCCATATCAAGATCCTCAGTAGCGTAGTGAGCAGTAGCACCGATGATTTTCACGCCCTTATCGTAGGCTTGATGATATGGTTTAGCACCTTTGAAGGCAGGCAAGAAACCATGGTGCACATTAATAATGCGCTGCGGATACTCAGAAATAAATTCGCTTGAGAGTATTTGCATATAGCGCGCCATGGCGATGAAATCTATATTGTGCGATTTAAGTAGAGAGATGACTTGCTGTTCTTGTTTGCGCTTATCTCCGGTGATGGGTTGATAAGCGTAGTCTATCTTAAACATCTTTGCGACCGCTTCAAGATCTGGATGATTACTAATAATGATGGGGATTTCAAGATCTAGCTCCCCGTATTGTTTCTTCAAGAGCACGTCATAAAGACAGTGATCGTACTTAGAAACAAGAATCGCCATGCGTTTATGTCCGCGACTGAACTTATAATCAATGTCGTAGCGCAGCGCGATGGGCTTAAATAGTTCTTCTAGTTCTTTGAGACTTTGCGAGAATTTGCCCACCGGCTCTATAACTAGGCGCATGAAGAAATGCGCATCGAGCCCGAGCGAATATTGCTGCGAATCGATAATATTGCCGCCATTAGACGCTATGAAGCCGCTAACCGCCTGCACAATGCCGGGCTGGTCTGGGCAGCTGATAAGTAGCCTAGTGGTGTCTGGCATGGGCTTAATGGTAACAGCTATTGCTGGGGCTGGATTTGGGGCTTGGCTGGCCGCTTGGATTACAATAAAGTTATTATAATATTAGTATAAAGCTTTAATTTTTGTGGAATGTGGAGGGTGCGGCCCGTGCTTATCTTGACAAGTGCAGGGCGGGCGTAGTATATTTACGTATTGTGGATACACCAGTTCCTAAAGCGGTTTCAAGTCCTCCCGATGTTGCGGCAGAACGTGCCGACCATGTTAATCGACTTGCTGATCATCTAAGAGGGCATGTTAATCAGCTTAGCGATGTTCAGTTATCTAAATTAGAATCTGTGGCTGCGGCATGGCTGAAGGATAAGCCTTGGGCAACTTATATGAATGCTGGTGCTAAGGGAGTCTTAATCAATGAGGCCTTAGTTGCTTTAAGGCGATTGATGCGCACTGAAGCTGAACGGATTAGATTAGCTGTTCTGGATAAGCAGATCGTGGTTGAAAGACCCCTTTTAAGTAATGATTTTTTACGGCAGAAAATATCCCAACTCAATGCTGAGCTTTTAGCTTTGGATGCGACAACAGCTAAGGGGAAAATGAGTCTACTTATACCGAGACTGAAGCTCGAGTATTCTAAATTTATTTCAGCAAAGCTGACTAATGAGCTTGTTGAAGTTGCTACTTTTGATACAAATCTTAAGTGTATAGAAGTTCATGCAAGTGATTTGCTTGACAAACAATATAAACATCTCTCTGAGAGAGATGCAACCTGCGATGTTGATAGTGCGGCGACCAAGCTTGAGCATTTTAAAATTAAGATGATGAAACATGCGATTTTTGGTCAAATACCTGCAGTAATGCATGAGCTGGTTAATGATCATAATGGAAGGGTTTTTAGTATCTATGACTCTCAAACCGATGGTATTGTGGCAAGAGCTACTGCTAAGTCTGATGCGGAGTTAGCTGTGGCTAAATCAGCTTTTCGTCGTAAAGTCACTAGAAGGACGGCAATGGCTGTTGGTGGTTTATTAGGGCTTAGAGTGCTATACGTTGGAGCTAGAAGGGTGATTGAGTCTACTAAAACTCATAGCCTGCACCACCAAATGGCTATGCAGAGTATTAAGCATGGTTTTGCCGTTAGTCGTGAGTCTAAGGATTTACATGATTCTTGTGTTGCTACTTTGAGCGCTAATAAGGCTTTGTTGCGTGAACCGGGGATACATAACATCGGCATCGAGGTTGTTAGTGTATTTTTAACTGAGATTTTTAAACAGCAGGGTTCTGCTCAAAGGCCTAACTTATATGTTACGGAAGACGGAAGTCTGACTAGTCGTGGCAATTTAATGTTGTTCTCGGTAATAAAATCCTCTGGGCTCGATAAAGTGCTAACACCGAAAATGCTGGTCAATTCTTGTTTTGGATCTTTTAAGTTGCAAATCGGCGAGTCGGTTAATGGAGCTAAGCCTTTGGTGATTGATAATGTAGAGTGGGGTCCTAGCCAGAAATCGGATCCTCGCGGATATAAGTTTACGCTTAAGTTTGTTCCTATTGAGGCACTTAGTGATCATGCTTTGGTGCTTTCTAGTGATAAGCAGATTCTAGGATTGAGTTCTACTGTAGACCTTATTGAACTTCTTTACACAAGAACACCCGTTCGCAAGCTTGCTGATATTAATAAGCTGTCTAAAGAATATATTGGTGAGACAGCACCTCTGCATTTAGCTGTTGATGCTTATTTGTTGTTTTTGAGTGGAAAGCGTGCTGAATCAATTGAGGCTTATGATAAGCTTACGAGTTTTCCTGTCCTTGCTAATTACGCAATGGTTTCCAAATTGAATCTAAAGGCGTCCCTCAATAAACTTAATACAAGTGAGATGCTTAAAGCAATGGGGTTGGTTGAAGTTGGTAAGTTTGATGATATGCGTCTAGCTTTATTTGAAACAGTTCTTGCTTACACAGCTAGTTCGCCTGTTGCTTCAGTCCTGTTAATGGAAGCTCTAAGGAAAGCTATTACAGATCATCCCGAATGGTCTGCGGATCCAATTACTCGCAAGAATATTTTATCTGCTATTTTTACGATTGATGCTCGTCCGGGTAGGGTTGATAAGTTCTGGCAGCCAGGTTTTGAATTACAGGCTAAGCATTTGTTTGCGGCTGCTAACCCCGATGGTGAGGAGTTGTATTTGCGCGGATTAGTTGATTGGGCAAGAGGTGAGAATAAATTGGCGCAAGAATCTATGTTGCTTAGTGCGGATCCTAGGGTTGCGATAGTTTCACCAATAATTACTGCTGGTGGATTGCCTTCGCTTGCTCAAGGGCGAGTTTCAGTGCGTAGAACTACAGTGCAAAATCCATTTCAGTTGCCAATAGAATATAGAAGCTACTCGCCTCAGTAACCCATCCGCTGACTTAAAAACTCATGCAAGCTACTGCAAGTTAGATATGGATTAGTCTTAGACTGCTGCTCTAATGAGTCGCAATGCAGATGATGATAATTATGCCCGGGATAGATGATAGTGGAAGCGGGAAGTTTCATAAGCTTGTGGTAGAGAGTGTCGTACATTATTTCAGCATCACCGCCGGGTAAGTCGCAGCGTCCGCAGCCATCTAAGAATAGTGTATCGCCAGCGACTAGATTACCGTGCACGTGAAAACACTGCGAGCCGGGAGTATGGCCGGGTGTATGCATGAAGCCTATCTTCACTTCACCAAGCTCTAGAGAGAAATTGTTATCAACGCCGCGAATATTTTCGCCTACCGGTTTGTAGAAATATGCTTCATTTTCAGAAACATAAACTGGAATATCATGAGTCTTCAAGAGTTCACTAATGCCATTGGTGTGGTCTGGATGTCCGTGAGTAATTAGCGCGCCAGTTATAGTGTAGCCTTGGGTTTCGGCGCGCTTGCGAATAGCATTAACGTCCCAAGCCGGGTCTACTACTACTATTTCTTTGGTGTTGGCGTTGCCAATGAAATAGATATAATTAGCCATCGGTCCTAACTCTAGCTGTTCTATTATTAGCGGGGATTGGGGCATGGATTAATTGTAGTATGTTGCGTGGCGGTATGGGGATTGGCGACTGTGTCGCCTCGCGATGACGGCTTCGCTTCGCTCGCAATGACACGTGATAGCATAGGGATTCTTCGCTGCGCTCAGAATGACTATTCTTCAATCCAAAACCGAAAGCATCTGCAAGCTTCTGAAGAAGCGCTACGGGCATATTGATGGATTCTTGCATCATAGTAATGTGTTTGAACTTTTATGTGCGGTATGTCTGTCGGCGCAGTGCACAGATGAGCGGGTGAATATGACTACGCCAGTTCTGTTCGCGAAGTATCCGAGCCCAGAGCAGCTAGCTGCAGCTAAGCAAGCTGATGTCGAGAAAATTATAAAATCTTGCGGCTTTTATAAAAACAAAGCGTGCAATCTTATTCTGAAGGCGCAGAGATTAGTTTCACATCATGATTCTGAAGTACCTACTACTATAGAAGAATTAATTCAATTAGCTGGAGTCGGGCGCAAGACTGCGAACGTGGTGCTTGGGCAATACTATGATACTAGTGCTGGTGTCGTTGTGGACACTCATGTTAAGCGCATTACTAATTTACTGGGTCTTACTAAGGCTAGTGACCCTGAAAAGATAGAACTTGAGCTGAATAAAATTGTGCCGCGCAAATACTGGGACCAATTCTCTCTATGGCTAATTTCGCTTGGGAGGGATACTTGCGTGGCAAGGAGACCGCAGTGCTCTGCTTGTATATTGAGAATGAATTGCAATTATGTCATGGCTAAATCTTGAATAACTATTCATG
>JAYVUR010000144.1:0-2531 GCA_043787715.1 Candidatus Melainabacteria bacterium | reverse complement strand
AGGTCTTGAATTGAATCTTTAGCCCAATGACTAGCGGGAACATCTTTCATCGCCTTAGGAGGCAAGGCTTTGGATCTAGCTACGCAGGGATTTGCTAAGCTTATTACTAAGGGGATTATCACGAGTAGGCTGTTACGATTATTCATATCTAGCTATAGTCTAACAGAGCTAATTAAAAATTAATGAGTCGAAATTTGAAAATTGGACACGGCTATGATGCGCACCAGTTAATGGATCTTGAGGAATTCAAGGCTAAATATCCAAGCCGTAATACAGATGGCTTAGTACTGGCTGGGATTAGTATTCCATATAACAAGAGACTGGCTGGACATTCAGATGCAGACGTCGCAGTACACGCAATTATCGACTCACTACTAGGAGCTGCTGGCCTAGAAGATATAGGCTGTCAGTTCCCGCCCTCTGATAAACAATATGAGGGCATCAGCAGTCTTGAACTACTGAGTCGAACTCTAAAACTTATTAGTCCTTATAGTATAACTAATATCGATGTGACCATAGTCGCTGAGCAACCCAAGCTCAGACCTTATATCGCAGCTATGCGCAGCAAGCTAGCTAGCAGTCTTAGTCTAGACTTAAGCCAAATCAATATCAAAGCCACCACCACTGAAGGTCTTGGCTTCACTGGGCGCCAAGAGGGGATTGCTGCTTATGCGGTTGCTTTGCTCGTGAAATAAAATCTCGGCAATGCTTAACTATGCGTTGAGCCGAATTGCCATCACCATAGAGACAAGGATTCATCCTAATAGCTGCGCGCATCTGAGTGAGAGCCATGGGGTCTTGTATCAGTTCATTAATATTCTTAGTTATACTGCGCGCATCTTTGCCTGCAAGCTTACTGAGTCCAAGCTCAAGCCCTTCGAGCCTCTCTGTTAATTCTCTAAGCACCAAAACCGGCACCTCAAAATACGGCGCTTCTTCCTGAATACCACCACTATCACTCACTACAAAACTTGCTGCGGATAATAAGGATAAGAAATTAGGATAAGTTTGGGGTGCTAGTAGGATAATATTGTCAGAACCGTCCGCTTCGCTCGCAATGACATCAAAAGACTGATTAGCCAAGGGATTTGCGTGCTTAATAATAATAAAGTTGTAATGCGGGTTATCTTGAGCACATTGCTTAATAGCCTTGGCTAATTCTGGGATAACATGGTCTTGATTCTCGCGGCGGTGAGCGGTAATTAGAACATATTGCTTAGCAGAATCGACACCGACGTGTCGATTCTGCGCTTCCAACCACGAGTGCATAATTGTCGGATCCGCGACTTGCATCATATTCAGTGCATCAACGACTGTATTACCGGTGAGGTAAGCCCGACCTTGAGTTTGCTCACGCAATAAATTATCCATCGCTAATGGAGTCGGTGCAAAATTCAAAGTCGCAAGATGATCTATAGTGCGGCGACCGAGCTCCTCTGGGTAAGGTTGAGTAACATCATAAGTACGCAAGCCCGCTTCTATATGCGCAACCGGGATAGCAAGATACCAAGCAGCAAGAGCTACTTGAGTAGCCGAGATAGTATCGCCTTGAACTATCACTAGATCTGGTCTCTGTTCAGAGAGAAATTTAGTGGCGGCACTTAAAAGAGCGACGCTTAAGTCGGCTAGTTGAGTGGAAGGAGTTGATTGGCTTAGATTTTGCACTAAAGGTGGGAAGCGCAAATACGTGACGTCGGTCACGTATTTGCTATGCTGACCAGTTTCTACCAAGAAGGCATCGACTTCAGAGCAAGCCTTAAGAGCTTTAATAACTGGATAAGTCTTAATATACTCAGGTCTAGTGCCAACAAAACAATAAATAGTAGGCTTAGTAGTCAAGCTCTTTCTTTAGAAGATTTTTTCAGCTCTTCTAACTCCTTGCGTAAAGCAACAACTTCATCCTTGATCTTAGGCAAGCGAATAATCGCGCGCTGTCTATTCATATATTCACCGTAAGCGACAGCCGGAACACCCAGCATAGGCATAAACGCATCAACATTAGAATTAGCAGCCGAAAAAGCACCAAGCACAGAATCATTACCCATCTCGACACCATCACCAACACCAGCAGCACCAGCAATAGTCACTCTATCTCCGATCTTGGCGCTGCCTGCGATACCAGAATTAGCAATCACCAAGACATCCTTACCAATAGTAACGTTATGTGCGATTTGGCATAAATTATCAATCTTAGTACCTGCACCTATATGAGTAGGACCAAGAGTACCCCTGTCAATAGTAGTGCAGGAGCCGATTTCAACATCATCATCAATAATCACAATGCCATTAGAAACTATCTTCTCTTGGATTTGTCTATCACTATTAAAACTAAAATTGCCCATGCGTAACTTCTCAAGATTGCTAGCTTGGCTCGTAGTATAACTAAAACCATCAGAACCAATAACCGAATTGGCATGCACTATTACTCTAGCTCCGAGCTTGCATGCATCTTCAATAACAACACCCGGATGCAACTCTGAGCCTTCACCAATAATGACATCAGCACCAATAGTCACACGAGGCATCAAAAC
>JAYVUR010000143.1:0-4142 GCA_043787715.1 Candidatus Melainabacteria bacterium | reverse complement strand
GCCGTTGCTGCTATTAATCCATCGATGACAGGTGTATGATGGCGAGCAGATAGCTGCCCCCAAATTTCAGCGACCCTGGTATCTACTTTTGCTATGCGTCCATCAAACATTAAAGTCAAATCTTTTTCTAACCATAAGGTTAAAGCTTCTTTCTTTTTGCTTGCGGTTAATAGTTCTATGCCTTTGCGTATTTCACCAATACTAAGGGCACTTAAATAGAGTGACTCACTAGGCACTTGTTTTAACCATTCGATTAATTGAAGATTAGGTTTTGGCTTAACAGTTTCAGAAATAATATTAATATCTAATAAGTAACTCATAGTTCAATGTCCCTTCCATGAGATTTGTCCCTCGTGAGCTTCAGTTTAGCGCCTTTAAGGGGTGAGCGTTGCATGAATTCATAAAAATTTACCCCACCGCCGGTGCTAAGTTTCTCAAATTCTTTACGTGAAAGTACTACTACTTCAAGATCCCCACGTACCGAAATTCCTTGCGGGCCTAGTTCAAGCACTTGTTTAATTAACCCACTCAATTTAGCCTTAGCTTCTTGTAGTTGCCAAATTCTCATATTATTATTATACCATGCAACTAGTCTGACTAGTCATTGTTTTAGTTACAACTATACCAGTAGCAGGACTTGTGCGAGGACCCTCTTTTTATTTAATCACTTTATGATTAAGCATCTTCAGTTTAGAACAGCTAGTAGTGCCACCTTTCTTACCGCCGCCTTTTTTCTTAGCTAAAACTTTTGTATTAATTTCTTTAGCTATTGTACTGCTAGAGCAGTCATAGCCACCGTAGTAATAAGGGTAGTAATCGTAACTGTAAGTATCTTCAGTTACTTTCTCACCTTGTTTTATTAGATCTGTGCCATAAGTAGTCGTAGTGTATGTAGTTGTATATGTCACAGTTGTACTGCCATCAACATTATCTACAGAACTGTAATCGTATTTGTTTTGTGTAACCAGAAGTCCATTATCTTCCACATCCACGGAACTGTAGGCATAGTAGTCAGTACTTGCTGGACTTATAGTTAGAGATCTTAGGTAATTCAAGCTTGGGAAATCATATTGTTCAATAGTTATGGTTTCGTTGAAATTAGCGTCATAAGTAGAGCTGCTCAAATAAGCTTTAATTCCTTGCACGGTGAACGCGCCGTTGTAGCTATATAGCACCTGTGCAGAGGCCGCTTGAACTGCTGCAAGGAGTATCACTAATGTGCTTATAATTTTAATCATGCCAAAATAATAACACGGCGAGGTTAAGCCAGGGTTAAGGGTTTTCACCTAGTTGCTGCTAATACCCGCAATTCAGTTTCTAGCTTTAATTTACCAGTCTTAACCCCGCGCTCTATACTAAGTAGTCGTTCACTTAGAGCTTCAAGTTTATCTACCTGCATCGGGGCTGCTTCTTGTCTCATAAAATGTAATCTACCTGGGCTGATACCGAGTAGCTGTGCCTCCTGACCTCTATGTGCCGGGCTAGTCTCTATAAGTTTGAGTTTGAGGAAGCGATTAATACTTGAGCTGATCGCTGCTAGTGCACCAAGATGTAGTTCATCATTGTTTATAAGTTTGCGCAGTTCTAGCACTGAGGAATTACGCTTGCCTAATGCTAATTCACGCGCCAGCTTGAAGACATCATCGCGGGCACGGCATTCAGTTTCTATTAGCTCTTCTGTGATATTGCCTGACAGTGTGCTTAATCGTTGTAATTCAGAATACAGTTGTGATGAGTCATTGCAGCCTATATGTTCGGCGAAGAACTGCGCTGTAGTTTTATTAATCTTGAATTCTTTCAGGGAGAGTATCCACTCTGCAGCCTTGCCTGCTTCCCAATCATTGAATTCATTGAACTCATGAAATTTAACTTCGCTAAGTTTTTTGAGTTCTTTTACTAATTTGATTGTGCCGAGGACTTTTTTATTAGTTACGATCAACACTGAATCTTCAGGCATATTAGTTAGTGCCTCAAGTATTAGTGTTAATTCGTTTTCGTCTTCTAGTTTAGATTCGAGCTGGCTCATTTCGCGCACTAGAGTAACTCTGCGTCCGCCGAAGCCGGGTGTAGATATTGCAGAAATTAAAGACGCGGTATTGGGTCTTTCAAGGCTGGAGTAGTTCATGCTCTCCAGCCCCGGTTCGACTAATTCAGCTCGCAACTTGCCAAGAGCTAGGTCGCGCCTAAAAATATCTGAGCCGTGGATAATAAATATCACTGGGAATATTATCGCAAATTAGTCGAAATGTCCTTCTGGAACAGAAACTCGAGAGGGATAGTTTAATATCAGGGGATAACGTTTGGCCATGGAGGTCGGGTGTACGCCAGCTTGGTATAAGAATTTAAACATTCTTTTTAAGGGCTTTGGATTTGCTTCTTTTAGAAGCTTAGCTATGAATTTTTTCAAATCTAATCTAATTCTTGCTACGGCAAAATCATTGCCGGGTGCAGACATTGGAACTTCAACAATAAGTGAGTTGCCGTCATTAGCTCCTATTCTTGAGTTCATGGCGCCAGTAACAGTGTTGGTGGTTGACCGGTGGGCATAAGTAGAAACACCGAATACTAAGTCATTGGCATTAGGTGCTGCTAATTTTGGCAGTCTTTGATGATTTCTCTTCAGTGATCTTCCAACATTCTGAATGTCAGCGCAACTAAGTTTAGTTAGAGCTACTTCTGTTCTGCCATCGGATTCGTATTGTCTAGCTATAGTTTTTGTTCTTCCATTGAAATACCTTCTAGCTAATTCTTCGGCAGTAGCTCTAGAGCTCTTGCTATCTTTGATAGTAAATTTCTTTCTATGTTTGCGCTGAAGTATTGTTGCGGAAAACCTACTAAGAGGTGATAGCGTATAAGCATCTGCTGCATCAATGAAAGCTGTAATGTCCCCAGCATTTAGGGCCAATTTTTAAATTGGATTGAAGGATTCGGTGCCACTGAAGCGGGAGGCATTGAAACAAGCAGCGCAGCAGGCGAGGATTAAAGCCGATTCGATTGCTTCTGGTGTGAATATGAAAGTAACCAATGTTGTGGCGCTGGAGGAGACGGGGAGCGTGAGTATCCGGACGCCGACACTGAGCCTGAACCTTGGAGCTTCTTCCACGCCTGTAATTTCCGGTTTAGTGGATGTGACGGCATCGGTTACAATACAAGCGGAAATTCAATAAACATGCGGCCTGTTGCACTTTTGTTACTGCTTGCAACTCTAGCTTTGCATGCTGCTGATGGTGGGTTCATCGAAGGTACGGTGGTCAAAGCCAGTGGTGAGCCAGTGATGCGGGCAATCGTATCACTGCAACTTCGGGGTGAATCGAGAAGTGTTGCGAAACCTGTCATGACAGATATGGCGGGTAAGTTTTCGTTTCCCAATCTTGGAGCGGGCAGGTATGTGATCAACGTCGAACGGCAGGGATTTATAACGCTGTACTACGGGCAGTTGAAGTCTAGTTTGGTACTTACGGCGGGTCAACAGCTGAAAGATCTGCGGCTCACCTTGCAGGTGGGAGGGGTGATTACTGGCCGGGTAAGTGACGACTTCGACGAGCCGGTTTCCAGTGCGAACATCGCTTTGTTCCGGGTGCAGTATAACCGCAACGGGAAGCAGTTGCTGCAGATGGGAAATGCGAAGAGTGACGACCGTGGGGAATACCGGATTTTTGATATTCCGCAGGGTCGATATCTGTTGCAGGCAACAGCCAACCTGATGACTCCGGTGCAGGGAAAACCTGGTGCATTGCGGTATATCAGCACCGTGTTTTATCCAGGCACGTTGGATGCGAAGCAAGCCAGTTGGCTGGTAATTGCTTCAGGTACAGAACAACGTGGTCTGGATTTTAGGATGCGGCCCGTGCCGACAGTGAGTGTGCGAGGGGTGTTGCGTTCAGCGAACGGAAAGGCGGCTGCAGGGTATTTGCGGATGCAGCCTGCTGAAGGTTACGCGGGGCTTTCCGTTGGATCGATTACGGCGAATGCGCGGGAAGATGGCAATTTCGAATTCACGGCAGTGATACCGGGACGCTATCTTTTGTTGGCCGATCAGGCTGGTAATGGAAGTGTACGGATGAGCGCGAAGATGCCGCTTCAGGTTGGCTCAGCAGACATGGAGAATGTCGTGGTAGTTACGCAGCCATCGATGAGAGTAT
>JAYVUR010000142.1:0-6176 GCA_043787715.1 Candidatus Melainabacteria bacterium | reverse complement strand
GCACAGAGCGCAGCAAGAGTCAGGTCACAAATAATTTTAAGACTTCCCGTCTCTACCTTTAGTCTCGAACCATAACCGACTATCAGGTTCTGCATTTGCTAGTTCTGGTTTAACAGCAAGTCTTCTTGCTATGGCTTCCATACGTAACCTGATGACAGTCTCATTGCTTACTTGTCTCAGACGTTCTATCGTTTCTTTTGCATTTCCTTTGAAATCTTTTTCATGGACGAATTTTATATTTGCTGGACCGTAACCACTAAGCCAAAGCCCTTTAGTCTCTGCTTGATGTTTAAGAGCTCTTTCTTCTGCATCAACTAGTCTTGTAACTAGACCTTCTTTGTTGTGTGGTAACTTGCCTGCTTGTTTCTGCTCTATTAATGCATCCAGAAGATCCGAATTAGTTAGCTTAGCAATTGCAGAAGCTGCTTCACTGCTGTTTACAGCCGCCATCATTCTTTTTGCAGCTTTTAGCTTGTGTGGTCTATCATCCGCGTTCATTCTAACCACTCGTACTTGTCCTGCTTTTACTAACTCTTTTACTCTTTTTGCTAAGTCTTCTCCTGATTTGGTAAATCCGCGCAGAAGCTCAACAGGAATAATATAGAGTTTAGAAGAAGAAACTGACATGCACCTTATATTACCTTTATTATCCGCAATAAATCAAGTATTTTCTAAAATCCAATCAATAATCTTAGGCGTCACATCGGTGACTAGATCATACAAAGGCCAATCATGCAATTCCCCCAGGATTATAATTTTGTTATAATAAGCTGGCTCGACTGAATTTAGCAGCTTATCCTGAGCCTCATTATCCACGACTGTGTCGCCTGCGACTTGTAAATGCAAAACTGAAGTTTTGCGCAGACGACTAAGATTGCGCTCACTATGTTTGCCGAGTTGAAGAATTTGCCAGAGAAGATTGGCGCTAACACTATTAGTCTTAAACTCATCTGCTTCTGTTGGATCACCGATATATAGCTTGCCATTAATCATGCCTTGGCGTTTGACGCCGGGCGCGGGCAGATTAATAAGAGTATCTCGTTTGAATAAATAAGTTAGTAGAACTTGTGCTACGAACCAAGGATTAAAAGTAGCCTTAGCACCCTTATAACCGGGCACACTCAGTATCAGCGCGTCACCGGGATAAATCTCATATAAGTTAGTTGCAATCACGGCGCCAAGACTATGACCGAGAACAGCGAATTTCGCATCAGGATTAGCTCGCTTGAGTTCTTGATAGTAATCCTGTACTTGTCTTAGCCAATCATGGAAGCTTTTGATTTGACCGTCACCATCTTCACCGAAACCAATAAGGTCTTGCGCATAAAAACTAAACTGGTGTTCGCTTTGTGATTGATTGTATTTTTGCAGTTCAGCATTAATACGGCTTAGCCAAGCGGCTCTGCCGCCAAGACCGTGGATGCCGACTACAATATATTTCGTCACTTAAATCACCGCCGCTATAACTAAGTAACGCAACCCAAGACTAATAGCAATCCCGAACAGCGCTCCAACTACCACCTCGAAAGGACTGTGTCCAAGTAGTTCTTTAAGTTTGTCGCCGCTGAGCTTATGCTCTTCTGAGAATAATTCATTGATGATGTTATTGAGCACCTCAGCTTGCTTGCCTGCTGATCTGCGCACGCCGGCTGAATCGTACATCACTACAGCCGTGAGACAGAATGCGATCGCGAAATAAATAGAATCAAAACCAGTAATAAGACCTATAGATGTAGACATCGCCATCACTGATGCGCTGTGGCTAGATGGCATGCCGCCGGTAGTAACTAGCATCTGCAAGTCCCATTCCTTATGCTGCATAGCGTTGACTATAGTTTTGAGTAGCTGCGCGCCGAAGTTCGCCACTACTATAGCGGTGATAACTTCTAAGCCATTACTATTAATGTTTGCGAGAAATGACATAAGCAGCAAGCAACTCTAGTTTATCAGTATCTAGCCCTGTTTGTCTTAGTTCTTGCTTAGCTTCAATAATAAGTTCTGCTGCTAGAGCCTGCGCCGCTTCTACGCCGTAGAGCTTAACGAAAGTTAGTTTGTTTTGCTCAGTGTCTTTACCTGCGGTTTTACCAAGCACTTCAGTGCTGCTGGTGACATCAAGAATATCATCGCTTATCTGGAAAGCAAGCCCAAGCTTATGCGCAAAACTACTAAATAACTTGCTGCAATCCTCATCAGCACCAGCCATCAGCGCACCGAGTTCCGCCGAGGCGGCTAAGAGCGCACCAGTTTTGCAGCGCTGCATAAGAGTGAGAGTGTCGATATCATCACCAGCAATTCTACCGGTGCTTATATCCATATCTAGCGCTTGCCCGCAAATCATACTTGATATGGCTTCAGAGAGCTTGAGTGCAGCACGATTAATGCGCCAAGAATCAAGACCGAAATCTCTAGCACCACTGAGAAGAACTCGCAGAGGAAGTATCAAGAGTAAATCACCAGCTAATAATGAAGTCGCTTCATCGAACTTAATATGATTGCTGGCTTTGCCGCGTCTTAAATCATCATCATCCATGCAAGGTAAATCATCATGAATAAGGCTGCCGCAATGGACAAGCTCGATAGCAAGCGCTGCCGGCAAGCTAGGATTCTCTTCTAGCTTGAGTTTGGTGCCAAGCACCGCTTCAGCAGCGAGCAGGCATAATATAGGTCTAATACGTTTGCCAGCATCTTGGGTGCTGTAACGCAGCGACTCTAATAATCTTAGAGATGCTCTGCCAGCAAAACCATTACTAGGTTCAGTTAAATTATCAAGCAAATTTATTATCGCTTTATCGATTGCTTGTTTGTATTCGCTAATGAATGAAGTCGCTAACATTAGTACTCTATTATAGTAGCGCCCCAAGTGAGTCCTGCGCCGAAGCCGACCATGGCGATTTTGAGTTTTTTATCACCGTCACGTTTAATCTGCCCCAACTCTAGGGCTTCATCAAAGGCAATAGGTATGCTGGCTGCACTAGTGTTGCCGTAGCGATCTATATTAGTAATAAATTTTTCTATAGGTATCTTGAGTCTTTTGGCAGCGCTCTCAATGATACGCGTGTTAGCTTGGTGCGGTACCACGTAATCTAGTTCATGCGGCTCAATGCCAGCATCCTTGCAGGCTTGCGCCAGCGTCTCTGGTACAGCGCGCACTGCGAACTGGTACACTGCTGGTCCGTCCATATAGACCATGGTGGGTTTCTCAGTTATATCAGCAGCAGCTTGCGGATAATGTGAACCGACGTTCGGCACGAAGAGTGTGCAAGCATCATCACCATCGGCTCTTAGATTGAAAGACTTAAAAGCATCTTCATCAGAGGCAGATAGAAGAGTAGCTCCAGCACCATCACCGAATAATATTGCTGTGCGTCTATCTGACCAGTCTATGAAACGCGACATCAAATCTACACCAAGCACCATGATGTTCTTGTACTGACCGCAGCGTATAAAATTATAAGCAACATTAAGTGCGTAGATATAACCGGTGCAGGCAGCCACTAAATCGAAGGCTGCTGCTTTACTTGCGCCGATTTTTTTCTGTATTAAGCAAGCTGTTGCTGGGAATAAATAATCGCCAGTGGCAGTCGCGCAGATAATCAAGTCTAAATCGGTTGCTGCAAGTCCAGCTTTCTCAAGAGCCTTAGTTGCAGCTTCAGCACCAAGACTAGTAGCGTTCTCGCCCAGCTTGGGATCAATGACGTGGCGTTGGCGAATACCGGTGCGCTGCACTATCCAGTCGTCATCTGTCTCGAAGAGTTTTTCTAGGTCGTGGTTAGTAACCACTGTCTGCGGCAAAGCTCTTGCGAAACTAAGTATTTTGGCGCCTTGCTTATTGGGCATAAGCGCTATTTTAGCAGAAACTGACATTGGTGTCAGGAATTGGTGTTATAATAAAATTATAATCTCATTGTGATTTATAAATAACTTTACTGATATCAATCTCGTAGATTAAGCAAAGAGCCGCAAGGGTATTAGCCTTGCACTGAAACTCACCTCTCTCAAGCTTGGCTAAATTAGTTATAGAGCAAGTAATTTTATAATCATCTTCCAGAAACCCTGTCACTGCAACTAGTGGCCAGCCCTTGATTTTACGCTGTTTCCTCAGGATTTTGCCTATTGAGACTCTATCTCTGAGTTGTGTCATAACTGACAATTCTGTTAGAATTGTTAATTCATGTTTGTCATGTATGACAAAAAGGAGTAATGATGAGAAGAATTAGCATGGTTTTGGCCTTGTGGTTAGCAGTAGTGGGGCCATCAATGGCAATAGTGAATATGAAAAGGGCGGATTTAAAATTGGATAATACAGGTGTAATGATTTTAAATTCTAGGACTGCTGCAGAAAATATAAATTCAGCAAGACCGTTAGCAAAAGGTATTACAGGTACTTGGGCTTTTGGTGGGGATATAGCTTCAGCTGGTGATCAAGTTCTTCTTGATGTTAAAGAAGTTCAATCCTTTAATGGTTTCAATCTTTTTACCTATGATTTGTACGTTAATGGGTACCTGAATGATGAAGGGTTGGTAGGAATTAAAAAAAGTAATGTGATGGTATTTAATATTTCATATGTTGATGGCTTTAGCACCGTTTATGCAAAGGTAAATGAAGCTGGTAATAGAGCGTCTTATGCAGAGATGTTTGTCAACGATAGATATTGTGAATATCTTAGTGATGGCTACTATACTTGTCAGTTCTATACATCAGGTGTTACTGCGGTTAATACTGGAGCTATGGGTAAATAAATTTCTAAGTTCTACACTAGAGTTTTACTGTAAACACCTCAGTTTTGCGAAGTCCCTTAAGTGTCTAGTATATATCTCATACCACTTGTAGTGCTAGACTTGGCTTCGAGTGCTTTCATCTGTTTTACGAGCTCGGGCCAAACTAATTTGATGAAATCTTCTCGAGATTGCTTGTCTTTTAAAGCTGCAGAATTAATTGATGATATTATTTCTTGAGTTCTTGGACTAGCTGCATTAGAGCTAAAGGCAGAGTTTATATCTTCAAAAAATTTCGTACCAATTTGATTGCCATCAGCCCAATTGGCTAGCTTTGGTGATATTCCAGCAGCAACAAGCATTTTCTCAAAATTAATATTACCTACAGTCTCTTCACCGTTGCTTCGTTTAGTTTTTTGTAGCTCAAACATGCATAATGTCAGTAGCCATAAATAAATATCACTGGCATATTTATCTTTCTTCCCGTCATCTTCTGTACAGTTATAAGTATCAATTAAATCTTTTAGGTGTTTTGCGATTTGCTTCTCATGCTCTTCTGGTGTGAAGATGATATCGTCGTTTCTAGAGCCATAATAATTTATGTATAAGCTGCGATCTTTTAGATACAGATCATTTTTGAATAACTCGAGCTCCTCTGGTGATAACTTTTCGATTGCAATAATGGCAGTATTTTCGTTTATCGATTCATATTTATGCTTAATCTCTGGGTGTTGCTCTGTCAAAAATTTATGCATCCCTCGCACCATTTCTGCTCCACCTGCTACGTTGCTGTATCCGCGCGGATCGTCATATCGCACAAGAGCATCCTGTTGTAATTTGGCTACGAATGCTTCTAATCGTTTTTTGATATTTTGATCTGCCAGACTAGTCATTTCACCGGATCTGGCAATAGATGAGAATAGTGTTGGTTGCTCTGCTTCTAGTATTTTTAGGAGATTTGCTTCTTCCGCTTCTGAGCTGAATTTAATGCTGAAATTCGACTCGTCATCCATCAAGCTTAGGTTTTTATGTAAGTCGGGAAATCTCTTCTCAAGAAATGCATTTAGTTTGGTGAAATTGTCTTGAGTTAACATGCGGTACACTTTGCTGGTTAATGGGTTACTTGATGTTGTATCAAGCCCTGTAGTAGGATTGGGATTGTTCTTGGCTGAAGCCTCTGCTTTCGGTGATGGAACTACAGGGGTAGCTTCTTGTTTTGTTTTTGTTTGCTCAATTGGCTTAGTGTCAGGATTTGGTGATGGTTGAATTATGATTTTAGGGCGTGGTGTATATGTATTGTTTTGCCAAGAGTTATTTCCGTAGTTGGGTGAATAGTAGGAAGATTGATTTGGTCTTGTAACTATGTTGCTATCGTAGCCTAAGCTTGACCAAGCTTCTCTTGCGGCTAAGCGAGCTTCTCGCTGAGCAAGAATATGAGCCATACTTCGGCTCGAATATGA
>JAYVUR010000141.1:0-1776 GCA_043787715.1 Candidatus Melainabacteria bacterium | reverse complement strand
AGACGAGGAGACGGAGAAACGTGTCCATGAGTCTATGGAAGCGTATAAGCGCGGTGAGTATGATATACTTGATTATAATAAGGACAAGAACGCACTAAGAAAAGTACTAAATGAGATGGGACATACATCAGACTAAACCTTTTGCAAGGGCATTGATTAAGCTCTTAGATAAAAAGCGGATTAACTTTACTCAGATCGACAAAGTCTTAAGTACAATGAGTGTCGATCCTTTTACGAATAGTCTTAATACACACAAGGTTATAAGCAAACAGTATAAGCTTTGTTATAGCTCTAGAGTTGACGGTGATTTGAGAATAATTTGGAATTTCAACAAGGAGAAGAAACTTACAATTCTTGCTCTGGATATCGGCGGTCATTCGGGTTCAGCATCTGTATATTAACAGCCTGTCCGATAAGCCATTATAAGAGCACAAGAAGACTGCTCTAGCCTAAATAATACGCTAAAAACAGAACCTCTCTAAAAAATGGCTTAACCACAGGGTTAGAATTCAAGGTAATTTAAAGTTACCTTGAATAGGAGGATTCTACGAAATACTTATCAGCCTCATACCTTAATAAGATTTAATTATCACCCTTAGCTATGTATGCTAGTATATAAGTATGGAACTCAGAGAAATAGTATTAGTTAATCTTAGCGTCTTAGCATGGGCTTGGGTTTATGTGAGCAGTAGATCCGGTATTGAATTCTAGCAAAAAGTTCAACTCTTCTGCGAATTTGACCATCGCTACAATATGCTTATCAGCTCAGAATGTTAGTTAGCACTTGTTGTGACCAAGTGGTCAACCCAAAGATCTCGCGGTATGTTTTGTTAGATCTTGACTTGGTGTCTTCGTGCTAAAAATAGTAAAGATGCCTAAACGTAATGATATCCGCAAGATACTGATTATCGGTGCGGGTCCCATTATTATAGGTCAAGCTTGTGAATTTGATTATTCTGGCACCCAAGCCTGCAAAGCCCTCAGGGAAGAGGGTTACGAAGTTATTCTGATCAATAGTAATCCGGCGACTATTATGACTGATCCGACTTTTGCGGATCGTACTTATATCGAACCGATTAATCCTGATTGTGTGCGCAAGGTGATTGAAATAGAGCGCCCCGATGCCTTGTTGCCTACTATGGGCGGTCAGACGGCTCTTAATACCGCTGTAGCACTAGCTAAAGATGGCACGCTCGATAAGTATTCGGTTGAACTGATTGGTGCCAAGTTAGAAGCTATTGAAGTTGCTGAAGATAGAGACAAATTCCGAAAGCTCATGGCGAAGATAGGTCTTAAAACACCGCGCTCAGAAGTTGTAACCAACCTTGAAGAAGGGCGCGTGGCTGCCAAAATAATTGGCTTCCCAATTATTCTCAGACCAGCTTTTACGCTTGGTGGTTATGGTGGTGGTATTGCTTATAACCTTGAGGAGTTCGATGAGATTTTAGTTAAGGGGCTGAATGCTAGTCCGATGAAGCAAGTGCTAGTCGAGCAGTCTGTGCTGGGCTGGAAAGAATTAGAGTTCGAAGTAATGCGTGATCTTAATGATAACGTGGTCATCATTTGCACTATTGAGAACTTAGATCCTATGGGCGTGCATACTGGTGATAGTATCACGGTTGCACCAGTGCAAACCCTTACAGATAGAGAGTTTCAGGCGCTAAGAGATGCCTCGATTAAGGTTATTAGAGCGGTGGGTGTTGAGACTGGTGGTAGTAATATTCAGTTCCCGATGAATCCTATTAATAGTGAGATTATAGTTATCGAGATGAACCC
>JAYVUR010000140.1:0-5479 GCA_043787715.1 Candidatus Melainabacteria bacterium | reverse complement strand
GGCATACTTCACACCCAATTGTTCAAGCGAGCAAAATAAAATTAAGAACCTGCTGTTTTATGAAGACATAGCAAGTTTTACTATAGAAAAATACACTATTACATTAAATGAAAAATATAAGTTAGACAGTAAAGATGAGTTGTATAACGACCTTTGTGCTCAGATTGTCATAAACTCTAAAATTACTTCAACGAAATTCTTTTTCTTTAAATTAAATAGCTATATCTTTTGGTTTGCGCATCTCTGTTTGTTGAGATCTTTTATAAACTGGGAGCAATTAATACATTGCTTTAAAGGTGGTTCATGATAGATATTAGCAATAGATTAAACGAAATCAATGATGAGTGCAGTTCTATATTCTCTGATACTTTTACTATAGAAACACTACCAGCACTAATAGTTCCAACGGTAGAAGATACGTCACTAACTTATAAGAATGCCACTTCTGACGGTAAAACTGTTAAAGAAATAAATACCACAATCATTCATATAGATATTCGCGAATCTACGATTCTTAATCAGACTTGTTCTTCAGATGATTTAGTAAAGCTCTACTCTAGTTTTACTTGGGGAGTAATCAAATGTGCAGAACTTTTTTCTGGTCGAGTAAGAAATATTACTGGAGATAGACTAACAATACTGTTTAATAGTAATAATTGCTTTGCTAATGCGATACAAACTGCCATACTATTAAATACTTTTTCTAAATATGTTTTAAATCCCAGCTTCAAACAAGCTGAAATTAAATGTGGCATAGGTATTGATTATGGACCGATGATTGTTACCAAAGTAGGCTCTATTAGGAAGTATGAGGAAAATCAAACACATCAAGATCTGGTATGGTTAGGACGCCCAGCTAATATTGCATCAAAACTAGCTGATAGAGCTAATAAAGAAAATTTCTTGACAAAGGTTATATCCAAGAGCATGTTTTTTTCATCAACTGGACTTACAACCTTAGAAAAAGAGTTAAATGCCGAACAATTTTTAGAAGGTATCGAACCCACTTCTTCTTTCCCAATGATAGGCAAGTTCAAAGATCCTCTTATTCTTAGTTTTTGTAAAAAAATGACCAGAAGTTCGTTTAAACCTATTCTTATGACTCAAGAAGTTTTTAATGGGTTTATAAAACAAATGCCACAGCACGATAGTCTTACTAAAGAATATTGGCAAGCAAGACAAATCAAAGACATGCCTGGATATGAAGGATTAATTCATGAAGCGGATATTCATTTTGTAATTCCTGGTATCACAGCGCCGGTGCAGCAATCTCCAATGCCTGCATTTTCCTAGTAATTAGTAATCTTACTTACTACTTTCAAACTAATCTCAGAGCTGCGCACTAGCTGGCGCGTAATCCCGGAAAACGTAAATTGTAGTGAGTGGCGGAGAGGGAGGGATTTGAACCCTCGATACAGCTTTTGGGCCGTATAACTTCTTAGCAGGAAGCCGCTTTCGACCACTCAGCCACCTCTCCGTGAGGTATTTAGGTCACAAAACACCTTAGAAAAGGTGATTTGTTGCGGCAAAAATGATTCTATCACAGCAAAATTGAGCCCTACGGCTCGATTTTGCGCTTTCAGCGGTAAGTGTAAATATAAAGCTTTAGTTAATGGATTGCATCGCTACGCTCGCAATGACGTAGCGTAGGGATCCTTCGCTTCGCTCAGGATAGCAAAAATATGACGTTGGTCATGTTTTTGCGCTTTAGACATGAGTGCATCATTTATGCTGCACGATAACTATTATGATTAGATTATGCGCGCAGAAATCATCGCGGTTGGCACTGAATTATTAATCGGTCATGTTGTCAACAGCAACGCTCAATATTTATCAGAAGAATTAAATGCTTTGGGTGTAAGTGTGCTGCACCATACTGTAGTCGGTGATAATCCTGAGCGCATACAGGACGCACTCGCTATCGCAGCTGCGCGCGCTGACCTTATCATCACCACTGGCGGGCTGGGACCGACTAGTGATGATCTTACTCATGAGAGCATCGCTGCTTACTTGCAGCGAGAACTGATTAATAATGATGAGCAGCGCAAAATCATAGAAACTAAATTTGCAACTAAAGCTGTGCCTAAAATAAATTACAAGCAAGCAGCGGTTCTGCCTGAAGCGAGAATTATTCCTAATCCTATTGGCACTGCGATTGGTATGTTATTAGAATTGAAGGCCGCTACTACAACTTCGCGTGGGCTTTTGCCGCAGGAGCTAGTTGTGATGAGCTTTCCTGGGGTGCCAATAGAGATGCAGGCGATGTTTACTGAGACTGCCGCGCCCTATCTTAGCGAGCAGCTCAAGCAGCGCGGGCATGAAGGAGTGATAGTTTCGCGCAAAGTGATGATGGCGGGTATTACTGAATCACGCATGGCACAAATTATTCATGATAGCGGTAATAAGATGTTCGAGCGAACTAACCCAAGTGTCGCGCCTTACGCTACCCTCGGTGAATGCTATCTGCGCATTACTGCGCATGTGCGCGACCAGCATGCAGCTAATAACATGATACAAATAGCGCAGCTGGAGATAGACGCGCTGCTGGGTGATTATATTTTCGGTTATGATGAGGATACTATTCCCGTAGTGTTAGCGCGCGAATTGCGCAAACGCAATCTCTGTATAGCTTTTGCTGAATCTTGCACCGGCGGACTTCTCTCTAAGCTGATGACTGATATTCCTGGCGCTTCTAGTTATACTAAGCTTAATCTAGTTACTTACTCTGATGAATCTAAAATACAAATACTCGGTGTTAAGCCTGAGACTTTAGAGCAGTATGGTGCGGTATCTGAAGAAGCTGCTATTGAAATGGTGCGCGGGCTCACAAAAATATCAGGTGCTGAAATTAATGTATCGGTGACCGGCATCGCTGGTCCTGATGGTAGCGAGCATAATAAACCAATTGGTACTATACATGTGGCGATAATTATGCCTGATGCTAGTTTGCATACTGAGAATCTTTATTGGTCTTGGTCGGCACGAATCCTAAGCCGGGAGCAGGTTAGAGAGCTGGCGGCGAAGAAGATTTGTTATAAGTTGTTTAAGCTGTTGCGAAGTTAATGTCATCCTGAGCACGAAGTGCGAAAGGATCCCTTAGTAGCAGTATGGGGATCCTTCGCTTCGCTCAGGATAGCAGAAACGTGACGCCCGTCACGTTTCTGCGCTTTAAGCTATGAGTGCATAGATAAGTATTTGTATAGTGTAAAATAATTAAAGTGCAAGTCCCCATCCTCAATTTACAAAAGCAACACGCAGAGCTGCAAAACGAAATCGAAGCAGCGGTACTAGCTGTACTGAGAGGCGGGCATTATGTACTCGGTCCAAATGTAACTGCGTTCGAAGACGAGTCAGCCAAGTATCTTCAAGTCAAACATTCTATTAGCTGTGCCAATGGTTCTGATGCGTTGTATCTAGCGTTGCTAGCGCTTGGCGTCAAGGCTGGTGATGAAGTGATTACTACGCCGTTTACTTATGTCGCCACTGCTGAAGCCATTAGTCAGGTCGGTGCGCTGCCAGTTTTCGTTGATATAGACCCTCTTAGTTATAATATAGACCCTTCTAAGATAGAACCGGCGATTACAGCTAAGACCCGCGCGATTATTGTTGTGCATCTGTACGGGCAGTGCTGTGATATGGAAGCGGTGATGAATATTGCATCTAAGCACAAACTCAAGGTGATAGAAGATGCTGCTCAAGCTTTTGGTGCGCGCATGATGTATAAGGGTCAAACCTGCATGGCTGGTGGCATTGGTGATATAGGTACTTATAGCTTCTATCCGACTAAGAATTTAGCTGCGGCTGGTGATGCTGGGTTAGTGGTTACTAATTCTGATGCGCTTAATGATTTGCTGCGCCGAATTCGCGTGCACGGTACTTATAAGCGTTATCACCATGATGTGCTTGGAGTTAATAGTAGGCTTGATGAGATTCAAGCTGCGATACTGCGCATCAAACTTAAACACATAGATAATTGGAATGCGCATCGCCGTGCTATTGCTGCTATTTATAACCAAGCTAGTAGTGGGCTCAAAGCCCCTCAGGTTGCGCCTTACGTGGCTGCTTGTTCTGGGCATATTTACCATCAATATACTTTACGCGCGGCTAACCGTGATGCGCTTAGAGAAGCCATGCACGCAAAAGGCATCGCCACTGAAGTCTATTACCCAGTGCCTTTGCATATGCAGCCTGTGTATAAAGATCTTGGTTATAAACCTAGTGATTTACCTGAGTCAGAGAAAGCAGCAGCTGAGATTTTGTGTTTGCCTATATATGCTGAGCTTGAACTAGACCAAGCGAAGATAGTGGCGGCGGTGCTTGAGCAGGTTAGTACGGCTGTGGTTAGCTAGTAGTGGATTGCTTCGCTACGCTCGCAATGACTTTATCACCGCCGTTTCATTACAGTTATCCTTAAACGGACAAATAACGCATTCCTTAAACACTTTCTCTGGCAGGGTTTTGATGTCTATCACTTCGTAGCTAAGACGTTTGAAAAAATCCACTTGATAAGTAAGCGCGAAGATCCGCTCTATGCCAAGTTCGCGCGCTTCAGTCTCGCAGTCTTCTACCATTAATCTGCCGTAACCGAGACCTTGATACTCAGGTCTGACGGCAAGGCTTTTCACTTCAGCGAGTGTTGGCGTGAATATATCTAAATGCGAGCAGGCAAGTACTTGAGGCTCGCCAGTGACACTACGATCTACTAATAACCGAAAGTCGCGAGTTCTTTGATAGAGCTCGTCGTAAGTTTTAGGTAGCATCTCCTTGCGTTCAGCGTAGTGATTGATGAGCTCGTACAACTGCGCGTAAGTTTCTTGCGAAGGCAATTCGAGGCTAAGAGTCTTGGAGATAGTGCGGCGCAGAGACATTTATTATGCCTGTGAATCGTATCATTTTAGGACCAAATACGTATCATTTTTGATACGTATTTGTAGCGAGAGTGATAATGCGCTGAGCAAATTAGCGCTTGAAACCCCCATGGTTGAGCTGTGGATTGCAAATTTATATGGGTATGTAAATTTGTGATTGCATTTTTACATGCCAAGCAAAAAGCCTCCTATTATAGGGGGCTTTCAATAACATTTATGGGATTGCCACGGCGACTTCGTCGCCTCGCAATGACGTTTAGACCAACTGCAACAACGCCAATGGCGCATTGTCACCGCGTCTATTACCAGCCTTAATCACGCGAGTGAAACCAGATTGACGATCCTTGTAGCGTTCAGCGACAGTAGTGAATAACTCCTTGACTGTGTCTTTATCGTAGATAATCGCAGCAGCTTGGCGAATAGCATGAAGACCACCACGCTTAGCAAGAGTTATCAGTTTCTCTACTTCTGGAGCAGCAGCTTTCGCGTTTGCTAGAGTAGTACTAATCTCCTTCTCGCGAATAATACAAGTAGCAAGAGCTCTGAGAGCAGCTTTACGCTGGTCAGCAGGTCTATTCATCCTGTTCTTCTTACAACGGTGTCTCATTTAG